>PAZP01000018.1 GCA_002715565.1 Flavobacteriales bacterium | reverse complement strand
CCAAATTCTGGAGCTCAAGGTGAATATGCAGGATTGATGGTTATAAAAGAGTATTATGAAAGTCGTGGTCAAGAAAATAGAAAGATATGTTTAATACCTTCCTCTGCACATGGAACTAATCCTGCTTCTGCTATTATGGCTGGCATGGAGGTAGTGGTTACTCCTTGTGAAGAAAACGGTAATATAGATATAGAACTACTAAAATTAAATGTTGAAAAATATTCAAATGAACTTGCATGTTTAATGATAACATATCCTTCTACTCACGGAGTTTTTGAAGATAATATTATTCAAATTACTAATTTGATTCATGAAAATGGCGGTCAGGTATATATGGATGGCGCAAATATGAATGCTCAGGTTGGCTTAACAAATCCTTTTATTATTGGCGCAGACGTATGTCATTTAAATTTGCATAAAACTTTTAGTATACCTCATGGTGGAGGTGGTCCAGGAGTTGGTCCTATTGGAGTAGCTAAACATTTAAAGGATTTTTTACCAAATAATTTTCATGTAAAGATGGGTGGAGAAAAAGGTATGGCAATATCTTCAGCACCATGGGGAAGTGCTTTAGTATGTACAATTTCATATGCTTATATTCGAATGTTAGGCTCCAAAGGTTTAAAAAAATCCACTGAGTTAGCTATACTTAATGCAAATTATATTAAAAATTCACTTTCAGATTATTATACTATCTTATACGTAGGAGAGAATAATCGAGTTGCTCATGAAATGATTATAGATTTAAGAATGTATAAAAAACATGGTATAGAAGTAAATGATATTGCAAAAAGACTTATGGATTATGGTTTTCATGCTCCAACTGTTTCATTTCCAGTAGCAGGAACCTTAATGATTGAGCCAACTGAAAGTGAAAGCAAACTAGAGATGGATCGTTTTTGTGAGGCGATGATAAGTATTAAAAGTGAAATAGATGAAATAATAAATGGTGAAATTGAATTTAATGAAAGTGTTTTATCTAATTCACCTCATACAATTGATTTAGCTGTTTCAAAAGAATGGAATTTTAAATATTCTAGAGAAAAGGCAGTTTATCCACTTCCATGGGTTAAAGAGCATAAGTTTTGGCCTACAGTTAGAAGATTAGATGATGCATATGGAGATAGAAATTTAATGTGTTCATGTGCGCCAGTTTCAGAATATATTTAAATAATAATATTTTTTTTTACTGATTTCTTATCTTATATTTGCATATAATCATTTGTATTACGTTTAACTAAAATATTTATATATGAAAAAAGTAAATTTACTATTATTTTGCATGTTATTTTCTTTTATAACTTATGCGCAACATGCTAGAATGAGTAACTTATCAAAGTCTCCAGTTTTGGAAACTCAATCTAGTATTTTTCCTATCATTCCGGCTTCTGTCAGTTCATCATCAGCACCTCCGCTTAGTGTAATATGGTCAGATGACTGTTCCGATCCTTCTACATGGGTTTTTACGCAAACAAGTACATTGACAGGACCTCAATATGGATGGCAACATGAGATGGACCCTAATGCAATCCCACCAAACTCTAATGGGCCAATGTTGTCAGCGACTGCTTCAAATGGTTACATGTTTATTAATTCTGATGCATATGGTTCTCCTACTCAAGTAGACTTAGATGGAACTTTTATGATTGCAGAATTTACAAATGCTAATCCAGTTGATTGTTCTAATTATCAATTTGTCCAACTTAAATTTTCACATAATTATAGATGGTGGAATGATACAAGGGGAGTTAGAGTTTCTGGAGATAACGGAGCTACATGGACAGATTTTGAAATAACTAATCAACAAGGCTATCCAAATGATCAAAATTCTTTGAACCCAGAGATTGCGACTTATGATATTTCTTCTATTGCTGGAGGTCAATCACAAGTATTAGTACAATTTTATTATAATGACAATGATTATTGGGCTTGGTATTGGGCAGTAGATGATGTGTCTATTGAAGAGATGCCAGATAATGCAATTACTTCTTCAAATGAAGTAATAGGTGGATATTGGGTAGATTATTTAAATTACTCAGCGTCAGGAAATAATATAATGATCGGATTAGATTATAGTCAAACACCAATTTCACAACTAACAAATCATCCTTTTTCTTTTGAAGGATCAATAAAAAATGCAGGATTATCAATTCAGCATGCTAAATTAAAATATGATGTTAGTGGTCCAGTCTCTGCTTATGGAGAATCAAATGTTATAATATTAAATCCAGGAGAAGATTCAATTTTTGCTGCTACACCTACATTTGGAGATGCAAATACAGCGACAGGAAATTATACAGTTGATATTTGGGGAGAGGCAGACTCTGCTGGTGCAGGAATAGTAACTACTATGACAGATATTGTTTCAAAATCTTTTGAAGTTACAGATCATATTTATGCAAAAGATTTAGGTGAAGATACTTTGTGGGGTAATTATTTACTTGCAGGAATGCAGGATCAAAATCACCTTATTACTAGATATGAAATGTATGCTAATGAAAATTTATATTCACTTAAGGTTTATATAGGATCAAATACACTTATTAATTCAGAGATTAAAGCTATTGTTTACGATATTGACACTACCGCAACTAATGATAGAATTTACAATACTGAATCTGACTCATATGTTATTACAGCTAATGATATAGGCGGATGGATAGATATACCATTTCTTAATCCAGTGCAATTATATAATGGTTATGCATATCAAGTTGGGGTTAAAGGTGTTCAAGGTCCAGACAGCGTATACATAGGATTAACTAATAATTCCATGTATAATGGGGAACATAGTGTTTTTGATGAGTTAGGATTAAGCACACAATCAGCTGGAGCACCAACATGGTACTATACTACATATTGCCCAATGGTAAGAATGAATTTTGAAGCTCCTCCTAATTCTATAAATGAAAATTCATCTATTTTTAATATTTATCCTAATCCTACAAATGGAATTATTAGTATTGATTTATCACAGATGCTTAACTGTTCTATAGTTGTTAATAATGTTTTAGGTCAAACTGTATATACAAGTACAGTAAAAGATTTAAGAAATACTATTGATTTATCTTCTTTAGAAAAAGGNTTNTATACTGTAGAGTTAAGAGATAATGAGCTGCTTTATTCAGAAAAAATTATTTTAGAGTAGTTAACAAAATTAATTAAGTNANAAAAGCCCCGATTAGGGGCTTTTGTTATTTATATAATAAATTAATTATTTTTACATTTATGAAGAAGATTATTGTTATATATTTTTTATTTCTTTATGCAGTATTTGTTAATGGACAATGTATACCAAATCCAATATATCAAGATTCTTTATTTGGTTTATGGCCTGATACTATTCAGAATTTACCCAATGCAAATGCTGGTNTTTATTATAGCACTGTGCTTAATCTTAAAACTCCAACTATTGTCTCTGAAGTAGTTCCTCCATCACAAGCATATGTTGCAGGTATTTATATTGGGAATAATACTATTGACAGCATTACACTTGTAAGCGTTAATGGTTTGCCACCAGGGATAAATTTGAGTTGTAGTAATGGAAATTGTTCTTTTNTTGGAGATACAGTTGGATGTGTAGATATATTTGGAACAACAAATAATATTGGNCAGTACCCTATAAGTTTTCAGATCAATGGGTGGATACATGNTTCAATTTTCNGAGTAAATATTCCATTTGATTTATATGGAAGTACTGGAAGTTATCAAACCATTACTGGATATGTTTTNGAAGTAACACCTAATTTTAATATATCTTATCAAACNTCAGATTATAATAGTTATGAGATAAGTTGTTATGGTGAAAATGATGGATTTATTAATTTAACCATTCCAAATAGTAATAATTATACATATGTATGGAATGGTCCAAATGGATTTTANTCTAATCAGAAGGATATATCCAATTTATATGAGGGNACATATACATATACAGTAACAGATATTAATGGATATAGTTCTACTAGTTCCATATCACTTGTTTCCCCACCACCGATTTCAATTAATACAAATATAAATTCTCCATCATGTTTTGGTTATAATGATGGTTCTGTTATTCTTGCAATTAATGGGGGTAATCCNAGCTATACTCAAAACTGGTTTGGGAATAATCCTTTATCTTTAAGTGCAGGNACATATAATTATACAGTTATAGATATAAATGGATGTTCTGTAAATAATAATATTACAATAACAGAGCCTAGTTTAATCACTGTTTCAGAAAATATAATTGATGTTAGTTGTTTTGGTTTTTCTGATGGTCAAGTAAATTTAAATATCAATGGGGGTACAGCTCCTTATTATGAAGATTGGGGTATATATAATAATTTAGCATTACCCGCTGGTACTTATAATTACTTAGTAACTGATATAAATGGTTGTAGTTTTATAGGAAATGTTAGTATTATTCAGCCCGATGATATTAGTGTATTAGAGTATATTATTGACGCAACAGATTGTTATATTAATGATGGAGAAATCACATTAAATATTTCAGGGGGAAGTCTTCCATACAACATTAATTGGAATGGTTTTAATCCAAATGCTTTATATGCTGGTAATTATTCATATACAGTACAAGATGTAAATAATTGCATTTATACAAATACTGTTTATGTTAATAATCAAAATACTCAGAGTACTCCGTTACCTTTTTCTTTTAATTTATCCTACTATAATAATTATGAGATAAGTTGTAATTCGTTAAACGATGGCTCAATAGAATTATTACAATTAACAATACCATTAGATACAATTCAATGGAATGGACCTCAAGGATATACTTCATCAAATTATAATAATTATAATTTATATGCAGGTTCTTATACCTATACTATAGTAGATTCACTAGGATGTAATTATAGTGGTTCAATAAATTTAGAACAACCAGATCAAATTAATTATATTATTACTAAAACTAATCCAAGTTGTTATGGTATTAATGATGGGCAAGTAGAATTAGTTATTAATGGAGGAGCATCTCCTTATATAATAGATTGGCTTGGTTTTAATCCACAGATGTTAGGTTCTGGAACCTACTTTTTTAATATAATTGATGCAAATGGGTGTTTATTATCTGATACTGTTTCACTACAGCAACCCCCNGAGATATTAATTGATAAGATAATTACAAATCCTTTATGTAAGAATAGCGATGATGGTAATGTAGATTTAGTAATTAATGGAGGAAACCCTCCATTTCAACAAGATTGGTATGGATTTGATCCTAATAATTTATCAGAAGGACAATATTATTTTGAAATATCTGACGCTTTGAATTGTAGTGTTATAGATTCTGTTATACTAATTAGCCCAAGTCAAATTACATTTACAGAATCAGTTATAGAGCCTTCTTGCTACGCTGGTAATAATGGATCTGTTAGTATACAAATTAGCGGGGGAACATCTCCATATACACAAAATTGGTTTGGTATAAACACACAATCATTATCAGCAGGAATATATTATTATGAAATTATAGATTCTAATTATTGTATTGAAACGGATTCAATTATTGTATTTCAACCATCTAAAATCCAAGCTTTGAAAGAAATTTCAGACCCATTATGTGCAGATATAGAAAATGGTANTGTCACATTAAGTATAAGCGGAGGCTTCTCTCCTTATAGCCAAAATTGGTATGGTTATAATCCAACAAGTCTAGGTGCTGGCATATATTATTTTTCTATAATTGATTCTAATGGTTGTTTTATGTATGATTCAGTTCAGCTCAATAATCCATCACAGGTTGAATGTACATTATCATTAAGTAATCAGATAATTACTGCAACTGCATTAGGAGGCCAAATTCCTTATCATTTTACAATTTGGAATCCATTAGATAGTTTAGTTATCAGTAACCCAAACAATTCAGGCTCATCTTTACTTTTTCATCCAAATTTTTCAGGTAATTATACTTTAATTGTTGAAGATTATAATGGGTGTTTAGATACCTCAATTATCAATTACACCTATGTTCCTCCCCCTGTAAATATTCATAACATAAAAAATAACGCCAACAAAGAATTAATAAAAATTATTGATTTATTAGGAAGGGAGGTAAAAAGGAGAAATAAAAAGGTATTATTATATTTATATAATGATGGTACGATAGAAAAAAAAGTTTTTATTAATTAGATTTAATTCTTAATAATTTAAAATTTCTTTAATTTTTGAGTATATTTTTTTTGCATTAGGTAACATTGTTTCTTCTAATTTGGAATTTAATGGAATTGCAGGTAAATTTTCTGAACCAATAACATATATCGGACTATCTAGTTTTTCAAAACAGTGTTCTTGTATTCTTCCTGCAAGACTTTGTGCAAATGAGTTGTTATAAGGTTCTTCAGTAATGATCAAACATTTTCCATGTTTATTTACTCTATTAAAAATAAATTTTTCATCTATTGGATTTATTGTTCTTAAGTCGATAATTTCTACATTACTTTTATACTCTTTAACTCCATTTAGAGCCCAATACACACCCATNCCATANGTAANAATACATAAAGTGTTTAATTTATTTTCTTCAGATTNTAAAACTAGCCTTGCTTTTCCAAAAGGTATCATATAATCTTCAGAAGGTTCAATTGTTTTTGCTTTTTCAGTTCCATTTATTTTACTCCAGTATAGTCCTTTGTGTTCTAACATTACTACTGGGTTAGGGTCATAATATGCNGCTTTCATTAAACCTTTTAAATCTGCTCCTGTGGAGGGGTATGCAATTTTTATTCCTTTTATTTGTGCTAATACTGATTCAATAGAAGATGAATGATATGGTCCTCCACTTCCATATGCNCCAATAGGGACTCTTATAATACAACTTATTGGCCATTTTCCGTTTGATAAATAGTTTGANCGACTAACTTCTGTAAATAATTGATTTAATCCTGGCCAAATATAGTCTGCAAATTGAACTTCAACAATAGGTTTTAAACCAACAGCAGACATTCCAACAGTACTTCCAATTATAAATGCTTCTTGAATAGGAGTATTAAANACTCTATTTTTCCCATATGTTTTTGCTAAAGTTGCTGCTTCACGAAATACNCCTCCTAATCTTTCTCCTACATCTTGACCATAAAGAAGACATTCTGGATGTTTAGACATTAATTCTTTTATTGCGAATAATGCAGAGTCGACCATTACGGTAGATTCTTTATTTTTTGGAGATCTTTCACCCACTTCTTTAGTAATTTTTGTTTCGGCAAATTGGTGTGTAAATAAATCTTCTGGTTCTGGGTCAGGAGCTTCTAGTGCTTTTTTATAATCTTTGTTTATTTTTTCTTTGATTTTTTTATCAATTTCATCTAAATTTTTTNGAGAAAAATNATTTTGTAATAAAAGATTTTTTAGTTTAGGAAAAGGGTCTCTTTTTTTAGCATCCTCTAAATCATCACGATACCACTCCATACGNACTCCTGAAGTATGATGATTTAATAGTGGAACTTTAGCGTGTAGTAGTATTGGTAATCGATTTTTTCTTACTTCTTGAAATATTTTTTTTACAGTTGTATAGCATGAACTGAAATCTGTTCCATCAATTGTATAAGTTTTCAACCCAAAACCTTTTGCGTATTGAGTTGCATCAACTGCTCTTGTTTCACTTGCATGTGCCGATATATCCCATTCATTATCTTGAATAAGATATATTATTGGAAGTTTTTTTAATGCAGCCATTTGAAATGCTTCAGCTACTTCACCTTCTGTGATTGAAGCATCTCCTAATGAACAAACNACTACAGGCTCTTTACCTTTGTTAATTTTAATTAGNTTTTCTTTTTCTANATATTGTATTCCCATTGCAACACCAGTTGTTGGAATTGCTTGCATACCTGTTGCAGAAGATTGATGAGGAATTTTCGGGAATCCTTTTCTGTTAAGAGAAGGGTGTGAGTAGTAGGTTCTTCCTCCAGAGAAAGGATCATCTTTTTTACATAATAATTGTAGCATTAATTCATATGGAGANATACCAATTCCTAATAGCATAGCATCATCTCTATAGTATGGAGCCACCCAATCCTCTTCAGTCAGCTGTAAACCAATAGCTAGTTGTATTGCTTCATGTCCTTTAGATGTTGCATGAACATATTTAGAGGTGATTTCTTTATTTTCTTCATAAATATCACTTAATATTCTAGCACTAGACATTAATGAATATGCTGTTTCTAGTATTTCTTTTGTGAGATATTTATCGCTCATTATTGATTTTTAAACTTTGCTATAGCATTTTTTGTGAATTTAGATAAAACTAATCTTCCACTTTCAGCAGCTCTTTGTGTTAGAAGTTTATCCCATTCTTCAGTACCTGACCAAATAATTTTTTTTAGTTCTTTCATTGCTTCTGGATTATAACCTGACAGTACTGTTGTTAATTTTATAATTTCGTTATCTAATTCTTCAGTTGTTTCAAACACTTCAGTATATAATCCTTTNTCTTTAGCCCAATTAGCATCAAACCATTTATTTGCATTTATTGTCATTGCTGAAAAAGCTGAAGTGCCAACTTTTCTCTCAACAGCTGGACCAACAACAAATGGACCAATACCTATTGCAAGCTCTGAAAGTTTTACACTGGCGTATTTAGTAGCTAAACAATAATCAGTAGCAGCTGCCATTCCAACTCCACCTCCAACAGCTTTTCCTTGTATGCGTCCAATGATAAATTTAGGGCATTTTCTAGCTTCATTTATAACATTAGCAAAACCCGAAAAGAATTTTTCTCCTTTCATTTTATTATCAATTGATAATAATTCATCAAATGAGGCTCCAGCACAAAAAGTTCTATCACCACCACTTTTAAGTATAATTACTTTTATATTATCTTGTTTNCCAGCNGTATTAATTGTATTCGCTAATTCTTCTAAGATATATGCAGGTAATGAATTGCTTTGCGGATGAAAAAACTCAATTTCACCAATACCATCATTAATATTTAATTTTACATATCCTTTATCTTCCATAATTTTAAGATTGATCTAATTTTTTTACCATAGTTAGAATAGTTGCTAACATTACTGTTTCATCTTCATCATCATATACATCTACTAAGAATTTTACAATTCCCTTAGCAATATCCTCTTCATCTTTCTTTTCTTGTTCAATTTTTTCTTTGGCCGTAAAACGAACTCCAATAGTCATTCCAGGATATACAGGTTTTGTAAATCTACATTCATCAATGCCATAATTTAACAGTACTGGACCTTTTGGTGGGTCAACAAATAAACCTGCNGCTTTAGACATTATATAATATCCATGAGCAACTCTTTCTGTAAAGATAGTTNCCTCTAAAGAATTTTCATCCATATGAGCATAGAATTTATCACCACTCAATTCCGCAAATTCTTCAATATTATCTAATGTAACCAAATGTTTTTCTGTAATAACTGTATCACCTATTTCAATTTCTTCAAAATGTTTTCTAAAGACATGTGTCCCTTCNGTATTTTGTTGTCCTCCTACTTGATATTGTTTTGTAAGAGCTGTGATTGTTGTAGGATGGCCTTGGATTGCAGTTCTTTGTAGGTAATGCTTAATTCCTCTTACTCCTCCCATTTCTTCTCCGCCACCTGCACGACCTGGCCCACCATGTGTTAGTAGTGGCATCGGTGATCCATGTCCTGTACTCTCCTTAGCACAGGCTTCATTTAGAACTAATATTCTACCATGCATAGACGCCGCNCCTAATACAAACTGTTCAGCAATTTTCATGTCATTGGTGATAATAGAACACACTAAAGATCCTTTACCCATTCTAGCTAATTCTATAGCTTCACNTATATTTTTATAGGGTAGTATAGTAGATACAGGNCCAAAAGCNTCAATATTATGACAGTCTGTNTTATTAAANGGGTNATCATTTAAAAATANNATNGGNGANATAAANGCTCCTTTATTTTTATTTGCTCCTATAACTTNAAAATNTTCTANNCTTCCAAAAATAATTTCTTGGGATTTAGATANTTGNTGNACTTTCTCTGTNACTTCTTCTTTTTGTNNNTTACCNGCTAANGNNCCCATTCTNACTCCTTCAACTGATGGGTCGCCAATAGTTGTTTTAGCAAGTNTTTGNCCAAGNGCTATCTGCACNTCTTCTACTAATTTTTCAGGAACNATAATTCTNCTNACNGCAGTACANTTTTGNCCTGCTTTNACAGTCATTTCTTTNTGNACNTCTTTTATAAAAATATCAAATTCNGCNGTTCCAGGNACTGNATCTTCTCCTAANACNGANCAGTTTAAGTGAATCNGCTTCCATATTAAATGGNACNGNNTCTTNTATTAATNTNGGATGTGNTTTTAACATCTTACCAGTATCAGCACTTCCTGTAAAAGTTACTATATCTCCTGTCTGAACATGATCAATTATTCCTCTTGCGCTACCACAGATTAGCTGAAGTGAACCTTCAGGTAAAATCTTTGAATCTACTATNTCACGNACCATCATNTCNGTTAGATAAGAAGTTAGAGTTGCAGGTTTCACAATAGCAGGAACCCCTGCCATTAAATTGACNGCAATTTTTTCCAGCATNCCCCAAATTGGAAAGTTAAAGGCATTTATATGTATTGCAACGCCCTCTCTTGGNATCATAATATGATGNCCTATAAATGTTCCATTCTTAGATAGAGGAGCCATTTCACCATCAATATGATAAGGTAAATCTGGAAATTTTCTTCTAAGAGATGCATTTGCAAATAGATTCCCAATTCCTCCTTCAATATCTATCCAAGAATCAATTTTAGTAGCACCTGTTTTTGAACTTAAGGCATAGAATTTATTTTTTATTGAATGTAAGTGAAGAGCTAATGTTTTTAACATCAGACCTCTTTCTTGAAATGTCATTTTTCTAAGTGCAGGGCCACCTACTTTTCTGGCATAATTCATCATTTCAGAGAAATCTAAACCTTTTGATGAGGCTGTACCTATTTGATNTCCATTTATAGCATTATATAAAGGAGTTCCTTGTCCATCTCCTTTTATCCAACTACCTAGCGCATAGTTTTCAATTGTATTCATTTATACTTTTTATTCAGTTTTATTGTGATTTTTTCCATGTTTCAAATATTATCTTTTGTTTTTCTTTTCTATTCTCCTCCATTGTAGTGAGAGGCATACATTCTTTCATTAATTTTCTACATTCCTTAGGTAATTCTTGATATAATTCAGTACCTTTTATTTTCCAATCTAACATCTTATCAGAAACATCTCCTTTAATTTGAGCAGGATTTCCCACAACAATTTTTCTATTTGGTATCTGCATTTCTCCCTTTACAAAACATAAGGCCCCAATAATACATTCATNACCAATATTGGCATCATCCATAACTACCGAATTCATACCAATCAGAGAATTCTTTCCAATATTTGCACCATGAATAATAGCACCATGGCCAATATGAGCATTTTCTTCTAACACAACATCTTTTCCTGGAAAGATGTGTACTATGCAATTATCTTGAATATTNCATCCATCTTTTACTATAATCTGACCCCAATCTCCTCTTAGTGAAGCGCCAGGGCCTATATATACATTCTTTCCAATAATTACATTTCCAATAATTGTTGCTTCTTTATGAACAAAAGAAGAAGGGTCAATTACAGGTTTGTATCCGTCAAATTCGTATATCATAGTTTTTAATTATCAAACCATTTTCTATCAGTCCTATAGACTGTTCCCTTAAAATGAGCAATCTCCATATTTTCTTGATTAGTTATAGTTATATAGTAAATAGCAGTTTTTTTACTTTTATTGACCTCTTTAGTAATGGCTTTTAACACATCTCCACTTTTTACTTTTTTAGTATGAGAGATTGATGTTTCAATTGACATNGANTGTATNCCANNTGAGTTAGCTGCAAAAGCAAGGGCGCTATCAGCAAGAGAATATGCAATTCCACCATGGGCAATATTAAATCCATTAGTCATCTCATCTCTAACAGTCATTTCTAAAGTGCATTTNCCTTCAGATATTTCTATTACTTTNATNCCAAGCCATTGGCTAAAAGCATCNCCATTAATCATTTTATCTACAACTCTTTTAGCTAAACTCATTAGTAAAATGTTTTATTTTCTTTTACCATTCTTCTTATTAATGGAGAAGGCCTATANCTGTCTTCACAGTATTCACTCTGTAAATCTTCNAATTGATTAAGTATATTTTTAATACCTATTTCATCAGCCCAATTAAGTAATCCTTTNGGATAATTTACTCCTTTAGTCATGGCTAAATCAATATCTTCTCTTGTAGCAATATTTAGAAAAAGAGCATCTGCTGCTTCATTAATNAGCATAGAAAGAATTCTCCANAGAATCTGTTTGCCTAAATCTCTATTTGTATTTGCTTTAGGTATTTCAGCATTGTAATTATAATATCCTTTNCCTGTCTTTCTACCTAGGTATCCTGCTTCCATCATTCTTTTTTGTGTNAATGAAGGTTTGTATCTTGGGTCAAAATAAAAAGATTTAAAAACTGTTTCAGTTACAATGTAGTTTACATCATTTCCTATATAGTCCATTAATTCGAAGGGTCCCATTCTAAATCCNCCAAGCTCTTTCATTGACCANTCTATAGTTGCAAAATCTGCTATTCCTTCTTCATATATTCTAAGCGCTTCACCATAGAAAGGACGAGCAACTCTATTAACAATAAAACCTGGTGTATCTTTTACTATAACACTAATTTTTCCCCACCCATCAATTATTTTTCTTGCTTCAATTAATTTACTATCAGAAGTTTGTACAGCAGGGATAATCTCTACAAGAGGCATTAGNGGTGCAGGGTTGAAGAAATGTATTCCAACAACACGTTCAGCATGTTTACAAGCTGAAGCAATAGAAGCAATAGATAGAGATGAAGTGTTTGAACCAATAATACAATCTTCATCTATTATTTCTTCTATTTTTGAGAAAACATCTTTTTTTATTTTAAGATCTTCAATGATAGCCTCGATAACAATATTACTCTCACTTATTGCAGCTAATTCTTTTGAGAAATTAATACGTCCAATAATCTCATCTTTTTCTTTGCTGGTTATTTTTTCTTTTTCAACAAGTCGATTTAATATTTTTTCAAGTTTATTTTTTGCATTTTTAATGGCCCCATCATAGTTGTCATATAAACATACCTGATGACCTTGAGTTGCAGCAATTTGTGCAATACCCATTCCCATTGTACCAGCTCCTATTACGCTTACTTTTATCATTTTCCCTTAAAATTTGGTTTTCTTTTCTCAAGAAAAGCATTCACTCCTTCTTTGAAATCTTCTGTTTCTGCAGCTATTTCTTGACATTTTTCTTCTATTATTAATTGTTCTTCAAGATTGTTGTTATAAGAGTTATTAAGTAGTTTTTTTGTTAGAGCAAGACCTTTAGTTGGCATATTAGCAAGTTTATTAACTAATTTCCAACTTTCTATTTCAAAAGTATCATCTGGGAATGATTTATATATCATTCCCATATTTTCAGCTTCTTTTGCATTAATTGTATCAGCAGTCATCATAATGGCAGTTGCTCTTTGACTACCAATTAATCTTGGAAGAAAATATGTAGCACCACTATCTGGGATAAGTCCAATTTTTGAGAATGCNTGAATNAANGAAGCACTTTCTTTTGCAACGACTATATCACAACATAAAGCAATGCTAGCCCCAGCTCCTGCAGCAACACCATTTACAGCAGCTACTACAGGCTTCTTTAGATGCCTAATTTTTTGGATAATTGGATTATAGTGTTCTTGAATAATTTTTGAAATTTTAGGAGCATCTGGACCCGTAGCTTCTCCTAGATCTTGCCCTGCACAGAAAGCTTTTCCTGAGGCTGTTATCATTACTNCCCTAACATCATCTTCTTTACATTTATCTAATGCACTCTGCATTTCTAACGCAAGTTCTTTAATAACAGAATGAAATTTATCTGGTCTATTAAATGTGATTCTACCTACACCAGCGATTTTTTCAAATATTATCATTATTTACAAATTATAAACAGCTAAAATAAGAAATAAAACTAGATAGTTAATGTGTTTAAATNCACTTAAATGATTCAAAAGGTTCAAGGCAGTCAGAACAAGTATAAAATGATTTACATGCAGTAGCTCCAAATTCACTAACTAACTTTACATTTTCAGATTTACATTGAGGGCAAATTGTTTTTTTTGAAGGAGGAGATATACCGTACTCCAAGAGTTTATCTTTAGTTTTTTTACTCATCCATTCTGTAGTCCATGCCGGGCTATATTTTATGTTTAATTCAAAA
Source organism: Flavobacteriales bacterium (assembly GCA_002715565.1). Taxonomy (GTDB): domain Bacteria; phylum Bacteroidota; class Bacteroidia; order Flavobacteriales; family BACL11. Next base: position 15,196 of record PAZP01000018.1, on the reverse strand, counting down.
TTNAGTANGTTGTTTTTAATTAGACAATCTTTAATGTCTTCTTGGATTGTNTTCATGGCTGGGCAACCTGAATATGTTGGTGTTATGGTAATTATGATTCTATTTTTATTATTTTTAATNTCTCTAACAACNCCTAANTCAACAACAGAAATTACTGGTATTTCAGGATCCGGAACAGTTTCTAATAACTTCCATATTTTATTTGTATTACCATTTAGCATCTGGATATTTTCTAGGTATTTCTTGCATTTCTTCAATTAAAGAGTTTAAATNTTTCGAGTGGTNNCCATCTCTTCCTCGAANANATATATTATTGTTTTTAGGCTGTATTAACTTTGCTTCTTTTAATGTTTTTGAGATTAAAAGATTCCATTCTTGTTGAAATAATTTAGTATCAACACCTATATTTTTTTTAATCATATGTTTGTCAATTTCATCTATTTGAAAAAATTCATTTGTGTATTTCCAGATTTCNTTTAATGATTTTTGTATTCTTATATTACTTTCTTTTGTACCATCTCCTAATCGTATGACCCAACTACTTGAGTGTCTTAGATGATATTTGATTTCTTTTAATGATTTTTCAGCTAGTGCAGAAAGCGTTTTATCATTACTCTTTATTAGCTCTTGATAGAACAGTAAATAGAAAGAGTCATATAAAAGATTTCTTATCATTGTATTTCCAAAATCATTATTTTCTAACTCTACAATTTGTAAATTGTAAAATTCATTTACCTTTCTTTTAAATACAAAGTCATCTGCGGTCTTTTTTCCATCAATAGTTGCAGCATAATTTAAAAATCCATTTGCTTGCCCAAATAAATCTAACGCAATATTAGACATCGCAATATCTTCTTCTAATGTTGGGCCTTTAGAGCACCATTCTGCCATTCTTTGACCTAGTATTAATGAATTGTCAGCTATTCGGAGAGTATATTTTAGCAAGTCATCCATTTATATATGTTTAGCTCCATCGGGCATTGTATAAAAAGTTGGGTGTCTATACATTTTATCATTTGCTGGATCAAAAAAAACTTCGCTATCTTCTGATTCTGAAGAAATAATATCCCTTGATTTAACTACCCATATACAACTACCTTCATTTCTTCTAGTATACAAATCTCTTGCATTGTCCAGAGCCATTTTTTTATCNGTTGCATGCACATTTCCAACATGTTTATGAGCTAACCCATTCTTNCTTTGGATAAATACTTCCCAAATTTCTGTTATATTTTTTGTCATAATTTTTATGTAATATTTTTTTCAGCATATGCTTTTGCAGCTTCTCTGACCCACCTCCCTTCTTCATGTGCTTTTTTGTGATGTTCTAAACGTTCTTTNTTACAGGGCCCGTTACCATTAACTACATTCCAAAATTCTTCCCAATCTATTTCTCCAAAATCATAATGACCTCTTTCTTTGTTCCATTTTAATTTTGGATCAGGAATAGTAAGACCAATCACTTCAGCTTGAGGTACTGTTTTGTCAATGAAACTTTGTCTTAGCTCNTCATTTGTTTGTCTTTTTATTTTCCACTTCATTGCATTTCCTGACCTAGGTGAGTCTGCATCATGGGGACCAAACATCATAATTGATGGCCACCAGAATCGGTTTAATGCATCTTGAGCCATTTCTTTTTGTTCTTTTGTTCCTTTTGCTAACTCTGCCATTATTTCATAACCTTGTCTTTGATGAAAGCTTTCTTCTTTACATATTTTTACCATACCTCTAGCATATGGTCCATAAGAAGTTCTCTGAAGAGAAACTTGATTAACGATAGCAGCTCCATCTACAAGCCANCCTATTGCCCCCATATCTGCCCAACTCATACTAGGATAATTAAAAATAGATGAATATTTTGCTTTTTCTTGATGAAGTTGATCAATTAATTCTGTTCTACTAACACCTAAAGTTTCACAGGCTGAGTACAGGTATAGTCCGTGTCCTGCTTCATCTTGTACTTTTGCTAATAGTATCATTTTTGCTCTTAATGAAGGGGCTCTACTTATCCATTGTCCTTCAGGCTGCATACCTATGATTTCTGAATGAGCATGTTGTGATATTTGCCTGATTAAGTGTTGTCGATATTTTTCTGGCATCCAATCTTTTGGTTCGATTTTTTTTTCAGCTTCAATTTTTGTTTGGAATTTTTTTTCACTCATACATTTCATTTATATTGCAAAATTAGTAAAAATATGTTTTATCTAAATATTCTATTTTAGTATAGAATATTATATTTTTGCACTAAATTATTTAGATGATAAAAGATTTTTTCAAATTAGAAGTTATAGATGTTAATAAACTTTCTGCTGATTCAGTTGCAATAACATTCAACACGACTGGAAATAATGATTTTAAATTTATTCCAGGTCAATATATTACAATTAAAAAGACTATCAATGATCAAGATGTGAGAAGATCATATTCTATAAGTAGTGCAACTTCAGATAATATAGAGATTGGTGTTAAATTAGTTCAAGGAGGTTTAATGTCTACTTTTCTAACAAGAAAAGTAAAAAAAGGAGATGAATTAGAGGTTATGCCTCCACTAGGAAATTTTTACTTACAAAATAATAGTGAAAATAAAAATCATTATTTGGGTATTTGCGCAGGTAGTGGTATTACACCTATTTTATCAATGATAAGAGAAACGTTAAAGATAGAAAAGGATAGTGAATTCACTTTAGTATATGGTAATAAACAAAGACAAAGTGTGATGTTTTTCAAGGAAATTCAAGAATTAGAAAGAAAATATCAAAGACAATTTTTTACATACTATGCATTCTCTAGAGAAGAAATTCCAGATTGTATTAGCGGAAGGTTAGATAAAGAAAATTTAATAGATTTTTTTGCGCAGCATAAAAATTTATTAAACGCTGATATGTTTTTCTTATGTGGGCCAGGAGCTTTAATAGATAATACTAGAGATTTATTAATTGATAATAATATAAAAGAAGAAAATATATATTTTGAAAGATTTAATAGTATAGAAGCTCCAATAAAAAAAGTTAAATCTGAAGAAATTAATAGTAAAGTTTTAGTTTGTGTAGATGGTGATGATTTTGATTTTGAGTTGACCTCAAGTGGAAAATCTATTTTAGACGCATCTATGGACGCAGGTGCTGATGTGCCATTTTCTTGCAAAGGAGGAGTTTGTTGTGTTTGTAAGGCAAAAGTAATTGAAGGTGAGGTAGAGATGGATCAAAATTTTTCTTTATCAGAAGAAGAAGTAGAGCAAGGTTTTATTTTAACCTGTCAATCACATCCCAAATCAAGTCGTGTTGTTATTGATTTTGATGAGATTTAATTTTTTTAGATATTACTTCAATTTGTTTATATGTAAGTTTGCCATTTAGCCATTCATTCGATATTTCAGCATTAAACTTTTTATAAAAATTAATTGCAGGTTTATTCCAATCTAATACTTGCCAAGTCATACCTTTTAATCCTAATTCGTGACATACTTTTATTGTATGTTCAAATAATTTTTTACCGACACCTTGATTTCTATATTCATTTTTTATCACAAAATCTTCAAGAAATAAAAATTTCCCTTTCCATGTAGAATATCTAATCCAATAAAATGACAGGCCAATAATTTGATTATTTTTTTCTGCAATTAAAAACCAGTAATAAGGTCTTTTTCCAAACCCATCTTCTTTTAATTGAGATAAAGTTAAATCAACTTCTTCTAAAGCATTTTCATATTTAGCTAGCTCTTTGATGAGTATTAATACCTCTTTTAAATCTTTTTTGACACCTTTTCTAATTTTTAAATCCATTTCTAAATTTTATGAAATATTATAACTTAATTTATAAAACAATAAAACCCAGCCAAGTATAAATAATATGCCTCCTAAAGGGGTGATTGCACCTAAAAAAGAATATTTAAATATAGAAATGAGATACAAAGAACCACAGAATAAAACTATACCAAAGCAAAATAAATAATAAGATAATTTTAGATCTAAATGGAATATCTTTGCTAGTATTCCTACAATAATAATAGCTAATGAGTGAAACATTTGATATTTTATAGCTGTTTTAAAAACATCTAATTTTTCTCCAATCATATTTGCAAATAAATGCGCTCCAAATGCCCCAATAACAACACAAAGAAGAGATAATATAACACCAGATTTTATAATAAAAATATGATTCATCGTATTACAAAATTAATAAACTAATAAATAGAATTAGTTAAAAATAGAGCATATTATTTGATTTAATTTTATTTGAGTATAGATTTTTTAATTAGCGCTTCATAAGATAGATAACTATATTTAAATTTTATTATTTACAATAATTTATCTACCAATTTATTAATAATTTTGCATTTTAATTTTGTAATATTTTTTCATTGACTAGATTTTTTTGGAAGTATAGATATATAAATTTTTTTCTTTTATTATTTGCATTTATTTTTTGTTGCTTAAATATAACAAAAATTAAAGTTTTTTTTGATAGTGAAAGAATTATTGAGCTATCAAATGTAGAGAAAGATATTATTGAAAAATCTGTAGATGATAGTAATTTATTATTGGTTGGTTTAAATCTTATAGACAGTCTTAATTATGTACAATCTGTAAGTATAGATTCAATTTTAGATTGTATAGATACAAGCAAATATATCAAATCAGTCAAAAGTATTTTTAATGAAAGAATAATTTTAAAAGAATCAATTCTTCCATTTCCAGTCTCATTATTTAACTTTCAAAGTGAAGAAAGTTTTGAGAATTCACTAGAAAGAATAACTTCTTATAACAGCAAGTTTATAAGTAAAGATTTTAAAAAATTAATTTTTATAATTAAATGTAAAAATTTAGAAACTGAGTTGCAAAAATCTAATGTATTAGAATTTTTGAATTTACAATTCTCTAAAATAAAGGAATCCAATGTAAACATAACAGGTCAGATAAAGTCAGAAATATATATGACTAAGAATGTGATTAAGGAGTTGATGGTATTTATAACTCTTAGTGCAATTATTTGCAGCCTAATGTTGTTCTTTTTTGTTAGAAATTATAAGATTGTTTTTATTTGTCTGCTTTCTATTTTATTTTCAATAATGTTTTCAATCTCTATCTCTACTTTTTTATTTGGAGGTATAGAGTTAGTAATGATTATTATCCCGGCCATCATTTTTATAATTAATATTTCTGATTTTATGCATTTATTAAATATAAATAAAAGCACAGAAATTAAATATAAGTTATTTTATTCTCAATTGATTTTTATAGGCAAGCCGGTTTTTTTAACTTCTTTGACTACTGCAATAGGATTTTTAAGTTTTACTTTCGGTTCATTTGAGCCTTTAACCAGATTTGGTATTGTTACTACTTTATCAATTTTTGTTTCATTATTTATAATAGTTACTTTTTTTGCATTAATTATAGATTTAAGATTACCTTTAAAATCTAAATCAGCGCTAACAGATCATATTGTTAAGTTAATACAATTCATATATCCTCATAGAAAGATTATTTTAATTTCTTTTTTGTCGCTCAGTTTTTTAGCATTAGTTAATATCAAGATCAATAATTATATAACTGATGAAATTAATACTAAGTCTAAATTATATAAAGAAATAAATTTTATTGAAGAAAATTTTGGAGGTATTAAGCCAATATCCTTTACTTTATTTAATGCAAATAAAGATCAGCTGAAAATATTTAATGAATATTTAAATTTAAATAAAACTAGTATTGATATTACATTTACTCAAAAAGACACGACATTAATAAAATCAAGAATAAGAGATATAGGTTCCTTAAAATCAAATATTTTATATAATCGAATTATTGAATTTTCTAAACAAAAAAATATTTCTTTTCAAATAGGAGGTGTTGGATATTTATTTGATCAAATTAGTAGATCTATTACTATTGAAATTTTGGTAGGATTAATACTAGCAATACTTTTAATTGGATTTATATTTGTTATTTTAAATAATTTTAATTTAATGTATTTATTTATTTCGTTAACACCAAATTTAGTTCCTCTATTTAGTTGTTTAGGATTATTCTCTTTATTCGGTTTTTATCTTAGCCTTTCAAATGCTTTCATATTTGCTATTGTATTTGGTTTGATAGTAGACGATTCAATACATATCATTTCAGCATACAGTATCAGTAGAAAACAAAATCATTCTATTTCAAAGTCTATAGAGTATTGTAAGAAAAAAACATTTCATGCAATAATTAAAACTACGGTAATAATTATAATATCTCTTTTGCCACTATTATTCTCAGAGTTTAGATCTATTAGTCAGTTGGCTTCTATTACTATAACTGCGGCACTAATAGCGCTGGTTTTTGATATTTTATTTTTACCAAATATGCTTCAGAAATATATCAGATAGAAATTTTAATATAAAGATGAGGTTTCTAAAAAATAATATTATGTTAATTTTAATAAAAAACCCACTCAATTGAGTGGGTTTTTTATTGGTGGTGCTACCAGGAATCGAACCGGGGACACAAGGATTTTCAGTCCTTTGCTCTACCAACTGAGCTATAGCACCATCATTGATAGTTTGCAAATTTAATAGATTTTTTAATACACAGAAATTTTTTAGTCAATACATCTCACAAGCTAGTTATTTTTTATTTTTGAGGAAATTATATATATTGAATTTAGTAATAGATATAGGTAATACTTCTTTNAAAATAGGTGTATTTAATTTGAATGAATTAATATATACAGATAAAATTAATTCTAATTTTTTTGAAAAANTTAATAANNTAGTTAAAGANTTTCCAATCTCAAAAACTATTNTATCTAATGTTAGAAGTGAAAATGATGATATATTTAAGATAAATAAGAAATTTAAGCCATTAATTCTTGATGCTAAAACACCATTACCTATTAAATTAAACTATAATACACCTGAAACTTTAGGTAGCGATAGGATTGCATCAGTAGTGGCAGCGGCATCTTTGTATAAAGGAAAAAATATAGCTATATTTGATGTAGGCACATGCATAACAATAGATGTGGTTAATAATAAAAATGAATATCTTGGAGGAAGAATTTCACCTGGCTTAAAAATGAGATTTATGTCTCTTAATAATTATACAGAAGCACTTCCACTTTGTAATATTGTAAATGATGATAAATTTTTAGGGAAATCAACANTTTCATCTATTATAAGTGGTGTNCAAAAAGGAGTAATTTCTGAAGTTAAAGATTTTATTTNNGAATTTAGAAAAGAAAATAAAGATAATCTCGTTATTTTNACTGGAGGAGATTGTTTTTTCTTTGAAAAAAAACTAAAAAGTAGCATATTTGCAAACCCAAATCTAGTTCTAATTGGGTTAAATGAAATTTTAAAATTTAATGAATAAATTAATTCTTATTACCTTAATTCTTTTTCTGACAATTGATTACTCTATTGCTCAAGTTAATACTAGTTCACCTTATTCTAGATTTGGTTTAGGAGAATTAGATCAAAAATATTTACCAGAATATAATGCGCTTGGTGGAGGAGTAACATCTTTGCTCAATAATAAAAATATTAATCCTTATAACCCTGCTACATATATTGCGTTTAGAAAAAAATCTTTTTTATTTTCAACTGGAGGTATGCATACCACTTCAAATATGAAAAATTCATCTGATAATCAGATTNCTAACAATACGTCTTTTTCACATATGACCCTTGGATTTAAATTTAATGATAAATTAGCTGCAAGTTGTGGTTTGCTCCCATATAGTAATACAGGTTATTCGTATTCAAGTAATATACTAAATAATAATGTGCCAGCTGAATTAATATATTCAGGAGATGGTGGATTAGCAAATATTTATTTTGGAACTGCTTATTTGTTAAATGAAAATATTTCTTTAGGATTAAACGCTTCTTANCTATTTGGCTCAATAAACAGAAGAAAAAAAATTATATTTAACGATGNNTCTTTTTTNAACAGNAATTCAAATATTCAAGATAATATCAAAGGATATTTTTATACTGCAGGTTTAATTTATAAAAAAAATATTTCTGATTTAGAAAAAATTTCTTTAGGCTTAACTTTTTCTAACAACACTGATATTAGATTAAAAAGAAATTATTTGANAGAAACATTTGAGTATTCTGGTNCTTTTGAGATATCAAAGGATACAACTTTAAATAATACTGAATGGGGTTATATTGTTTTACCTCAAAATATATCAGTTGGAGCATCTTATATTAAAGATGAAAAATTATTATTAATAATNGATTANAATAAGCAATACTGGAGCGATTATACATTGNTAGGTCAACAAGAATATTATTTAGATATTTCTAGTTTTTCTATGGGGGTTCAATATGTTCCAGACTATAATTCAGTGAAAAATTATTACAAAAGAGTTGCTTACAGATTTGGTTTTTCATACAATGAATTACCTATAGAGATTAATAATANNCANTTAATAGAAAGTAGTNTTAGTTTTGGNTTCGGTCTTCCNGTAAAAAAATCATTAACAAAATATGATTTTTCTGTTATTTTAGCAAGAAAGGGATCAATAGAGAACAATTTGATTAGAGAAGATTATGTCAAGCTAGGTTTAAGTATAACATATGATGGAATTTGGTTTTTAAAAAGAAAATATGATTAATTATGAAAGGAAAAAATAATTTTATAATAATATTCACAATATTATCATTTACTATTTCTGCACAATCAAAATATGGTATNGATGAAAATGCTTGTAAGGAAAATCTGTCAATGTTTAGAGAATATTACAAACAAAAAAATTATCAAGATGCTTTATCTCCTTGGAGATGGGCCTTTAAAAATTGTCCNGCATCTAGCGGCAATATTTATAAGAATGGNCCTAAGATAATTAAAGAAAGAATAAAGTTAGATAAGCAAAATAAGGAAGCATATATTGATACNTTAATGATGATATTTGATCAAAGATTAAAGTACGGTTTCGGTGAAGAAGGCTANATTTTAGGTTTAAAAGGATATGAGTTATTATTAGCTGATAAATCAAGAAGNAATGAGGCTTTTATGTTGATGGATCAAGGAATAAAATTAAGTGGTAATAAATCAGATTTTAGAACTGTTTANGGTTATATGAAAGCAGCTGNTAATTTAGAAAANANGGGGGAGAAAAGCAAAGAGGATGTTTTAAATGTATATAATATTATTTCTAACATTATAAGTTATAATATTAATAATCAATCAAAAGTTACAAAATATTTTATACAATATTCTGANAAGATTGAAAATTTATTTACACCNTATGCAAATTGTGATGATTTGATTAATTTATTTTCTAAGAAATTTGATTCATCAAAAGAGAATGTTAGTGANNTAAAAAGAATCGTAGAAATATTAGATTCTAAAGATTGTANCGAGAGCGATTTNTTTTTTAAGGCAACAGAGGCATTACATATTTTAGAACCATCTTCTATGTCTGCTGATAAGATGTCGAAAATGTGTATTTTAAAAGGAAACTCTTCTAATGCAGTTAGTTTTGCTAAAGAAGCAATTTCTTTAGAAGAAGATCTCAATCAAAAGGCTAAATATTATTTAACACTCGCCGATGCTTACCGATCTATTGGATCGTATTCTTCAGCTCGTTCAGCAGTGTATAGCTCATTAGAAATTAGAAAGGATTGGGGGGAGGCATATATGAGTTTAGGAAATATATATATCTCTGGAGCAAAGCAATGTGGAAGTGATTTTGAAAAAACTACAGTATATTGGGTAGCTGTTGATGCTTTTCAAAAAGCTTTAAAAGATGAAGAAACCCAATTGAGAGCTAGTAAAAGTATAAATACGTACTCTAAATATTTTCCAACAAAAGAAACCTGTTTTTTTAATGGGATNGAATCNGGAAGTAAACATATGGTAGNATGTTGGATAAATAAAAACACAACTGTTAGAACAATAGATTAGAATGTTAAGGTTGTTTTTTATTTTATTTTTGGTTTCATGCACCAATAATACTGATTTAGTTCAAGATTTTGTGAATATAAAATTACCAGCTGAAGAAATGACAGATGCAGAAATCCTACATACTAAAGATGGAAAATTAAAAGTAAAAATATCAGCTAATAAAATAACAAGATATAAAGAAAAAGAACCTAATATTATATTTTCAGATAGTTTAATGGTTACATTTTATGATGATTCTTCTAACATAGAATCAATTTTGAAATCTGAAAAGGCATTTATAGATAATAAGAAAAATATTATGTTAGCTACTGGAAATGTTATATTAACAAATAATATAAATATGTTAAATTCTGAAGAGCTTATTTGGGATAGACAAAAAAATATAATATATACAGAAGAAAAAGTAAAAATACAAACTAAAAAGGAATTAATTTTAGGGGAGGGATTTAAATCAAATCCAAATTTTACAGAATATGAGATCACCAAAATTAGTGGAATTTTTAATTTAAATAATAAATAATTTATGTTTGTCATAGCTGTTATTTCTCTTTTATGTTCCGCTTTTTTTTCTGGTATTGAGATTGCTTTTGTTTCTGCTAACAAATTGCAGTTAGAATTAGATAAAAATTCAAAACATTTTTCTTCAAAATTTATCTCTTATTTTTCTAAAAGTGATTCAGATTTTATTACAACTATGTTAGTTGGAAATAATATTTCATTAGTTATCTATGGAGTTTTTATGACAAAAATTCTTTATCCTTTATTAATTATTTATTCTCAATCTGATTTTGTTTTATTGTTATTACAAACCATAATAACAACTTTAATTGTTTTATTAGTAGCAGAGTTTTTACCTAAGGTGATTTTCAAGATTTACCCCAACTTTGCCTTAAACTTTTTATGTATTCCTATTTGGATATTTTTTATCTTATTAAGACCAGTTACAATTTTATTCTTGAAAATTTCAAATTGGATTTTAAAATATATTTTTAATCAAAAAGACCAAAAAACTCAACCTACTTTTAGTAAAACAGATTTAGATGATTATTTATCAAATATAAAAAATAATGATTTATCTGAAGATAATAGAATTGAAGTTGAAATGTTACAGAATGCTTTGGATTTAAGTGAAAGAAAAATAAGAGAGTGTATGGTTCCTAGAACAAATATTATTGCATTTGATGTTACATCTAAAATTGAAGATTTAAAAAGAAAATTTATCGAAACAAAATTATCTAAGATAATTATTTTTAGAGGTAGTATAGATAGAGTTATAGGCTATGTTCATTCTTCAGATTTATTTAGAATGCCTAGAAATATTAAATCTGTATTAATGCCTATACAATTTGTTCCTGAGAGTATGTCTGCAATGGAATTATTAAATCAATTTATAGAAGAAAATAGAGGTTTAGCTTTAGTTGTTGATGAATTTGGTGGCACTTCTGGCTTAGTTACGATTGAAGATGTTACAGAAGAAATTGTTGGGGAAATTGAAGATGAGCATGATATGAATGAGATTACAGATGTTAGATTATCTGAAAATGTATTTAAGATGTACGCGAGTTTAGATGTAGATTTGATTAATAAAAAGTATGATTTAGATTTACCTGAGAATGAAGAATATAAAACAATTGCTGGTTTAATATTGCATTATCATGAAAACATACCTGAAAAAAATCAGATGTTAGTTGTTGAAGAAAAATTTAATATTACTATATTAGACGTAAATCAAAATGCGATACAAGAGGTCCAAATAGAGGTCCTAGACAAATAGATATTTTTTTTTGAATTTTTATTTGTAAAATAACAATTGTATATTCGCAAACTTTTAAATTTATTTTGTATGGCAACATTAGGAAAAATTAGAAATAGATCAGGATTATTATTGGCTGTCATTGGTATTGCCATGTTAGCTTTTATATTGGGTGATTTTATGCAATCAAAAAGATCTGGACCTAGGGGTTCTATACATGTTGGAGAAGTATATGGAGAAAAAATTTTAAGACAGGATTTTGAAATTAAATTACAAGATTATCTTGATAATACTTGGAAAGTACAAAATCCACAAACTGTACTTACTCAATCATTAATTGCTCAAATTCGTTCACAGATTTGGAATCAATATGTAAGAGATTTAATTATGGATTTTGAGTATGAGAGAATTGGTATTGATGTATCTGATGATGAATTTTTTGAATTGCTACAAGGAGTAAATGTACATCCAGAGATAAGTAAAGTCCCTGCCTTTCAAGGACCTTCAGGTGCATTTGATAGAACAAAAGTATTGGCTTACCTTAAACAAATAGATGAAGATCCATCTGGAGAATCTCGTGAAAGATGGATAGGTTTTCAAGACTATTTAATTAACTTAATTAAGAATGCAAAATATAATTCATTGATTGGTAAAGCAATGTATTATACATCAAATTCTGCTATTGAAAAAGCCAACGAAAATCAACAAAAATCATCATTTACTTATGTTTCTTTACCGTATTCAATTATTCCAGATAGTTTAGTCGAAGTTAGTGAAAAAGAGATGGCTAGATATTATAAAGAAAATAAGCAGAATTATCAACAAGAAGAATCTAGAGATGTTGATTATATTGTATTTAATGTACTCCCATCACTATCTGATGATGAATTAACAAAATCTAGTTTACAAGAATTAGTCTCTGATTTTATAGAATACGAGGACTATGAACTATTATGCAGGAGAAATTCAGATAATACAAATGCTAAATTTGTTTTTTCGAAACAGAATCAACTAGAAGATGAAAATTGGAACCAATTATTTTCTAAAGACAAGGGTGCAGTTATTGGCCCTTATCTTACAAAACAGGGCTTTTATAGAATTTCAAAATTAGCAGATGTTCAATATAGGCCAGACTCAGTTGAAGCAAGACATATACTTATTAAGCCAACACAATCTATGAATTTAGATTCTGTTAATAAAACAATAGAACAATTAAAATTAAGGATTGAAAATGGATCAGACTTTGGTCTTTTGGCTAATCAATATTCAGAAGATAAAGGTTCATCAATAAAAGGTGGAGATTTAGGTTGGTTTGAAGAAGGAGTGATGGTAGATGAATTTAATGAAGCATGTTTTACATCAAAAAAGGGTGATTTAAAAATAGTAAATTCTCAATTTGGAGTACATTTGATAGAGGTAACAAGCAAAAGTAAAAAGGTAAAAAAAGTTAAAATTGCATATATAGATAGATTTATAGAGCCTAGTACTGAAACGTATAATCAATTTTATTCAAAAGCTTCAAAATTTGCAGCTAAATTAATTAATGAAGAAATTTCTTTTGATTCACTAGTTGTTAAAGAAAATATAATGAAAAGAAGTGACTTTAAAGTTCAAATTAATAAAGAAAATATATCTGGTCTAACAAATTCACGAGAAATGATACGTTGGATGTATTCATCTAAAACAGGTGATATTTCTGATATTTTTCAATTTGAAAATAATTATGTCATTGCTCATTTAATAGGCATAAATAAAGAAGGAGATATTCCTATTCAGAATGTCAAAGAAGAGATAACATCATTAGTCATTAAAGAAAAAAAATCGGATCTTATTTCAACAAAATATTCTAATGTTGAATTGTCTAAAATAGCTAGTGATAACTCAAAAAGTATTCTCAATGCCAATACTACTTTAGCTAATTTAAGTGTGGCAGGAATTGGATATGAACCAGAACTTGTAGGATCCGTATTCAGTTTTATTGATAATAACAGCACAGTTAAATTTGTTAAAGGAAGAAATGCCATGTACTTTGTTAGCTTACTAAATTTAGATGAAGCTATAAGTTTATCTGATGTATCACAGCAAAAGAAAAAGATGTTGTCAGATATACAATCTTATGCACAAGCTAATTCTTTTAATTCTTTAAAAGAATCAGCTAAAGTTAAAGATAATAGATCAGAATTTTATTAATTAGATTTATCTTAGAATTTGTAATCTATAAGAATCTAAATTCAGAAAAATAAATAGTAATATAGTAAATCCTATTAAAGAAGATCCTCCATAACTAATAAAAGGAAGAGGAATACCAATAACAGGAACCAGCCCAATAGTCATACCAATATTAATAAAAAAATGTATGAATAATATTGACGCAACACTATATCCATAAATTCTACTAAAATTAGATCTTTGTCTTTCAGATAAAAATAAGATTCTTAATAAGAGTGAAACATACATAATACAAAATATAAAGCTACCCATAAATCCCCATTCTTCTCCAATAGTACAAAATATAAAATCCGTACTTTGTTCAGGAACAAAATCAAATCTGGTTTGTGTTCCATTTAAAAAACCTTTACCAAACGTTCCTCCAGATCCGATTGCAATTTTTGACTGGATGAGGTTATATCCTGCTCCATAGGGATCTATTTCTTTTCCTAACAAGATATTTATTCTTTGTCTATGATGATCAGAAAGAATATTATTAAAAATATAGTTGACACTATGAATAAAACCAACTGCACTAATTAATAAAAATATTATAATTATTATTTCTTTTTTATTTTTTTTTGATAATAAAATAAAAATCAGACTAATTGTCACAAGTATAGAGATTAAAATTATATTTTCTATTAAAAGTGAACATATAAATAAAGTGATAATAATTAATCCAAGGATAAGAATATTTCCTGATAATCCTTCTCTGTATAATACTAACAAGAAACTTGAAAAAACAATTGCTGTTCCTAAGTCATTTTGTAAAATGATAAGTATAAATGGTAGCCCAATAAATGCATAAACTTTAATTTTCTGATAAATTGATATTTTTTTATTATGTATACCGTTATAATACTTAGCTACTGCCAATGCAGTTATAAATTTTGCTATTTCTGATGGTTGAAATTTAAAACTTCCAATATTAAACCAAGATGTTGCTCCACCAACTTTATTTCCTAAAAATAAAACTCCTATTAATAACATAATACCAATTATATAGAATATGTATGAAAGCGAATAATAGAATTTCCAGTCAATAATTAGTATAATAAGAGCAAAAAATGATGCAATAATCATAAATATTATCTGTTTCCCATACCTTTTTGAAAAGTCGAAAAATGTGTTGGAATCTTCATTATATTGAGATGCAAAAATATTTAATGCGCCAAAAATTATTAACAAATAATATAAAAGTATACTTATGTAGTCAATGTTAGCAAATATATTTTTGGCTTTTCTCATTATCTATAGCTTACTATTAATAATAAAATTTATTTTATCTTTATTAATATTAAAATTAGTTAAATATTTTTCGATCATTAATGTTCCTATTGGC
>PAZP01000017.1 GCA_002715565.1 Flavobacteriales bacterium | reverse complement strand
TTATTATTTATAGCATTATTATTTAGTAGAAACAGAAATGCGATAAATTGGTCTTTAGTTTTAAAAGGATTAGGATTACAATTTTTATTTGCTATTTTAATTCTCAAAACTCCTTTTGTTTCAGATTTTTTTGAATTTATTGGAAGAATATTCACTAAAATTATCTCATTTACACAAGAGGGCACTTTATTCTTATTTAGCTCTTTTGGAAAAGGAATCATTGAATCTCCTTTAGAAAATTTTGCAATAATGATTTTACCCACAGTCATCTTTTTTTCAGCATTAACATCACTCTTTTACTATTGGAGAATTATTCCTAAAATAGTACATTTTTTTGCTTATCTTATGAAAAGATCTATGAATCTTTCTGGTCCAGAAAGCGTAGCAGCAGCAGGTAATATATTTTTAGGACAAACTGAATCACCATTATTGGTAAAGCCATATTTAGATAAAATGACTATTTCTGAAATATTATGTCTTATGAGTGGAGGTATGGCAACCATTGCAGGTGGCGTTTTAGCTGCATATATTGGCTTTCTGGGTGGATCAAATCCCCAAGAACAAATTTTATTTGCTAAACATTTAATTGCAGCATCTGTCATGTCTGCACCTGCAGCAATTATAGCTTCTAAAATATTACTTCCAGAAGAAAATATATTCAATAAAAAAATTGAAATTTCACAAAAAGAAATTGGTTCTAATGCATTAGAAGCAGTTTCAAATGGAACTAAAGATGGTCTTAAATTAGCAGTTAATGTTGCAGCTATGTTATTAGTTTTTATTGGACTAATGTCTATGGGTAATTATATTTTATTTAAAATTGGTGATTGGACAGAATTAAATACTTGGATTTCTAACAATACAAATTATTCAGAATTTTCATTTAATTTAATTTTGGGCTATATTGGAGCGCCAATTGCATGGTTAATGGGTGTATGTAAAGAGGACATGTTTCTTGTAGGGCAATTGTTAGGAGAAAAAACTGTTTTAAATGAGTTTGTTGCTTATGTTTCATTGGGTGAAATGAAAAACAACGGTTTTTTCCTTGAAGAAAAATCAATTATAATTGCAACATACATATTATGTGGATTTGCTAACTTCGCCTCAATAGGCATACAAATTGGAGGAATTGGAGCGATAGCTCCAAAAAGAAGGAAAGATTTATCATCTCTAGGAATATTAGCTCTTATAGCAGGTACATTAGCATCATTATTTACTGCAGTAGTTGTAGGAATTATTTTATAATACAATATATATGAAACAATATCTAGATTTAATGTCACATGTTTTGGCAGAAGGAGTTGAGAAAAAAGATAGAACAGGTACTGGAACTAAAAGTGTTTTTGGTTATCAAATGAGATTTGACCTATCAAAAGGGTTCCCCTGTATAACAACAAAAAAACTACACTTAAAATCTATAATTCATGAATTATTATGGTTTCTAAAAGGAGACACTAATATCAAGTACTTAAAAGAAAATGGAGTTCGTATATGGGATGAATGGGCAGATAAAAATGGAGACTTAGGTCATGTTTACGGATATCAATGGCGTAGTTGGCCAACGCCGGACGGAGAGTATATTGATCAGATCTCTCAAATAATAGATACTATTAAAAATAATCCAAATAGTAGAAGAATTATAGTAAGTGCTTGGAATGTTGGAGAAATAGAAAAAATGGCACTACCTCCTTGTCATGCTTTTTTTCAATTTTATGTTGCTAATAATAAATTATCATGTCAATTATATCAGCGTAGTGCTGATATATTTCTAGGGGTACCTTTTAATATCGCTTCGTACGCACTATTAACAATGATGGTTGCGCAGGTATGTGGATTAAAAGCAGGTGATTTCATTCACACATTAGGAGATGCTCATATCTATAGCAATCATTTCGAACAAACTAATATGCAATTAAAAAGAGAATGTAAAAAATTACCAAAAATGAAAATTAACCCGAAAATAAATAACATATTTGATTTCACAATTGATGACTTTCAACTTGTAAATTATGACCCTCATCCTCATATTAAAGGAAAAGTAGCGATATAATGGCAAAAATAACTGTCTTAGGTTCTGGCCTCGTTGGAAGTGTAATAGCAAAAGATTTGGCAAAAAAACATGAAATATTTGCAATAGATATTTCTAAGAGTAATTTATCAAAAATTAGAAACACACAAAACATTAAAACAATTTGCGCAGATATTTCTAATAAGAAAACATTACATAATCTTATTGAATCATCTGACTTAGTAATAGGTGCTGTACCTGGATTTATGGGGTATAAAATGATGAAAGATGTAATAGAAGCTAAAAAAAATATTGTAGATATATCTTTTTATCCAGAAGATCCTTTTAAATTAGATGAATTAGCAAAATCAAATAATGTAGTTGCTGTTATGGATTGTGGTGTTGCTCCTGGCATGGGTAATATTATATTAGGTCATCACGATAAAAAAATGAAAATAAATAGTTATGAATGTTTAGTTGGAGGTCTACCTTTTAAAAGAATTTGGCCATATGAATATCAAGCTGTTTTTTCTCCAATAGATGTAATTGAGGAATACATTAGGCCTGCAAGATTTATTAAAAACTCTAATCTAATAGTTAGGGAAGCTTTATCAGATCCTGAACTAGTACATTTTGATAAAATAGGAACATTAGAAAGCTGGAATTCTGATGGCTTAAGAAGTCTTATACATACTATGCCGCATATTCCTAATATGATTGAGAAAACATTAAGGTATCCTGGATGTATTGAATATTTAAAAGTGTTGAGAGAAAGTGGATTTTTCTCTTATGAAGAGATTGATGTAAAAGGAAAAAAAATTAGACCTATTGATTTAACATCTAAACTTCTATTTCCTAAATGGGAAATGAAAAATGGAGATAAAGATTTTACAATTATGCGTATTATAATTAAAGGAATAGAAAATGGTTCTAAAGTAACTTACGAATATAATTTATACGACAAATACCAACAAAATACAATCTCTATGGCAAGAACTACCGGCTTTACATGTACAGCTGTTGCAAACTTAATTGTTGAAAAAAAATATGATAGAGTAGGAATTTCTCCGCCGGAATATTTAGGAAATCATTTTATAGAAGTAAAAAAATATTTAGAAGAAAGAAATGTTAATTATAATATAGAAAAAAGATGATAGTATCTATAATTGTTGCTACTTCAAATAATAATGTAATTGGTAAAAACAATGATCTAATTTGGCATATGCCAAATGATATGAAATTTTTTAAAGATACTACTAAAGGTCACCATGTTATTATGGGAAGAAAAAATTTTGAATCTATACCTCATAAGTATAGCCCATTACCAAATAGAACCAATATTGTTATAACAAGAAAAAAAAACTATAAAGCTGAAGGTTGTATTGTAGTTAATTCAATTCAAAATTCTTTAATGATAGCAGAAGAAAATAATGAAAAAGAAGCGTTTATAATTGGGGGTGGTCAAATTTATGAGATGTCTCTAAAATTAGATATTGTTAATAAAATATATTTAACTAGAATTGACTCAGAGTTTGACGGCGACACATTCTTTCCTGAACTAGATAATAAGAAATGGAGAGAAACAGCAAGAAGAAAATGTAAAAAAGATAAAAATCACAAATACAACTATGATTTTATTACTTTTGAAAGAATTTAAAAATACTTTGCGATGAAAATAAAAACCATACTTTATATGTTATTAATCATTTCTTATATTTCATGTAAAGATAGTAATATTATCAACCCTCCTAAACAATTCAATACTCATGCCACTGAAAATCACTTATTTACTGAATCTATATTTAATAAGATTGAATTAATTATTATGCAAGCTTTTGTCGATAATGATATTGTTAAAAACAATATTTTATACACGTTTATTGATAATGACCCTACAAATAGTGACACATTAATAATTGATTTTGGAAACGGTATTCCCTCCGCTTCGATATCAATGGGTAGTCAAATAACAGGAAAATTAATTATTGATTATACAGGAAATTATCTTGAGACAAATTTTACAGGAAATATTTCTTTTGATGACTATAAAATAAATCAAGCAGGTATACAAGGAGAGATGACTATAGAAAACCTAGGTGGAAATTTTTATAGAATAGACGTCTTAAACGGTCTAATATCAACCAATGAAGGTACTATTAATTGGAATTCAAATAAAACAAAGGAATGGACAGAAGGTTTTTCAACACCCAATAACATTTATGATGATAAATATTTTTTAACAGGTAAATCTGATGGTAATGCAACCAATAATACTACATTTTCTGCAATAATTAGCTCCCCATTAAACATATCTGTTTCATGTATTACTTCTTCGGCTTGCATAATCATTAATGGAGAAACTGCTATTAAACCAGAAAACTATTCTGAAAGATCTGTTGTTTATAATAATGAAGAAATAGGAAATTGTGATTGTGAAGTTAATGTTATTAATGAAAACAATAGCTTATCATTAACAATTGAGAATTAAGCAGCTTGTAATTTTTTTAACGACAGTTTCTTTAGCTTAGATTCAACATAATCGGTTGATATCTTCACATCTTTTTTTTGTTTTAATATTTCAGATGGATATTCATACATGGCATCCATCATAATTGCTTCACAAACAGATCTTAAACCTCGGGCTCCTAATTGTAATTCTATTGATTTCTCTACAATTAAATCTAATGAATTTCGTGTAAATGTAAGATTAATACCATCCATTTCAAACAACTTCTTATATTGTTTTATTAAAGCGTTTTTAGGTTCAGTAAGAATTTTTCTTAACGCTATTTTATCCAAATGTTTTACATGAGTAACAACCGGCATTCTTCCAATTAATTCAGGTATTAAACCAAAAGATTTTAGATCTCTTGCAGAAACATATTGTAAAATATTATTAGAATCTATACTCAAATCATCTTCAGATTTAAATCCAATTGATCTTGTATTTAATCTTCTTGAAATATATTTTTCTATACCATCAAAAGCTCCTCCACTGATAAACAAAATATTTTTTGTGTCCAAAGAAATCATTTTTTGATCTGGATGTTTCCTACCTCCTTGAGGAGGTACATTTACAATAGTTCCTTCTAATAATTTTAACATTGATTGTTGTACTCCTTCTCCACTAACATCACGAGTAATTGATGGATTATCACTTTTTCGAGCTACCTTATCTATCTCATCTATAAAAACAATTCCTCGACTAGCTTTTTCCACATTATAATCTGCAGATTGTAATAGTCTAGTCAATATACTTTCAACATCTTCTCCAACATAACCAGCTTCTGTTAAAACTGTCGCATCAGCTATACAAAAAGGAACATCTAATAATTTAGCAACAGATTTAGCAATTAAAGTTTTACCAGTACCTGTTGGTCCTACCAAAATTACATTTGATTTTTCTATTTCGACATCATTATTTTTTACTGAATCGTATAGTGAAATTCTTTTGTAGTGATTGAATACCGCAACCGAAATAATTTTTTTAGCTTCTTCTTGTCCAATTACAAACTCATCTAAATGTTTTTTTATTTCTTTTGGCTTAAAAATCTTAAAATCATTTTTTACAGATTCTTTTGAAATAATATCTTTTTGAACTATTTCGTATGCTTGTTCAATACATAAATCACAAATATGTGCGAAATTACCGGCAATAAGAACATTTGTATCCTGTTTATTTTTGGAACAAAATGAACATTTTACTACATCTTCAACTGACATTATTTATTTCTTTGTAAAACTTCATCTATCATACCATATTCTTTTGCCTCATCAGCAGTCATCCAATAATCTCTGTCACTATCTTTCCAAACATCATCATATGATTTTCCAGAATGATTAGATATAATTTCAAACAATTCTTTCTTTAGTTTTTGAATTTCACGAGCAGTAATTTCGATATCGGAAGCTTGTCCTTGTGCTCCTCCAAGTGGTTGATGTATCATAACTCTAGAATGTTTAAGAGCTGTTCTTTTTCCCTTTTCTCCAGCACATAATAATACTGCACCCATAGATGCTGCCATTCCAGTGCATATAGTAGAAACATCTGGTTTGATATATTGCATTGTGTCGTAAATTCCCAATCCAGCATAAACACCTCCTCCAGGTGAATTTAAATATATTAAGATATCTTTTTCTGGGTCAACTGATTCAAGAAAAAGTAATTGAGCTTGTATAATATTTGCAACATAATCATTGATAGGTACTCCTAGAAAAATAATGCGGTCCATCATTAATCTAGAAAAAACATCCATACTTGCGATATTCATCTGTCTTTCCTCAATAATCGTTGGTGAGATATAATTAGCATAAATTGAAGAAAAATTATTAAGATGAAGACTGCTTATTCCTTTATGTTTTGTTGCGTATTTTTCAAATTCTTTTTTGTAATTCATAATTACATTTTTTTATTTTTTTCTGATGCTAATTTAATAAAATCATCGTAAGTAATTGATTTTTTATTCAATTTGAAATTTTCTTTATAAATCTTTAATGTTTTTTGATCAAACAATTGATTATATATCTTTTTCTTTTCTTCTTCATTTTTAAGAATATTATTTGCTATATCTGCTAATTGCTTATCCTCAGCTTCAGGCTGCCCATACTGTTTCATTTGCATAGCGACTAACTGTTTAGTGTAAGACAAACTATCTTCATTTGTAACCTTAATATTGTACTGTTCTAAAATTTTATTTTCTATTAACTGCCATTTTAAACTTTTAGAATACATATCATATTCTTTATCTATTAATTCAACAGTTAATGGTTTTTCTGAAGTTTTTAATAACCAATGCTTAAGAAATTTATCTGGCAAACTTAATTTTAACTTATCTAACATATAGGTTACCACATCATTCTTCAACATTCTATCACTTTCTCCAATAAACTGATTTTCTGCATCTTCTTTAATCTTTTTTCTAAAATCCTTTTCACTTTTAACATTATCTTTCCCATATACCTTATCAAATAGATCCTTGTCATATTTTGCTGGTGTCAATCTATTTATATTCTTAACAGTAAATTTAAAATCTGTAGAGGTTAAATTACTTAGTTCATTCTTACTTATATTAAGCATTGATGATAAATCTGAATGATTTTTAAAAGCCTTAATAACATTGACTATTACACTTTTTTCTTTTTTTATTCCGATAAACTTGTTTAATATTTTTTTATCTGAAATAAAATCTAAAGAAACAGTTGCCTCATTCTTTATACCGTCATTCAATAAATCTCCTTTTTCGTCAACCTGATGAATTGAACATAAAATTAAATCACCTTTTTCTGAAATTTCTGGGTGTTTCATTTCACCATATCTTCTAGCTATATCTTTACAATAACTATCAACAAGCTTTTTATCTGCTTTTATTACAAAATAATCTATTTTATCTTTAGTTGAAATATTTATTTCAAAATCAGGTGCGAGCCCTACTTCATATTTTAAAATAAATTCTTCATCTTTCTCCCAATCTATCTTATTATCTTCTATTGGCATTGGAGAGCCAAGTACTCGTAATTTTTTAGTTGTAATATGCTTGTATAATTCATCTTGCACTAATTTGTTGACTTGATCAACTAAAACTGAAGTACGATATTTTTTATTTATAATAGACATTGGTGTCTTCCCTTTTCTAAATCCAGGAATCACAGATGTTTTTTTATAATCTTTTAATATTTTTTCAACTTTTTCATTATAATCATTTAATGAAATATTAACAGTAATAGTTGCTAATAAATCCTTTGTTTTGCTTTGTGTAATTTTCATGATCTATTCAATTTTAAAAAGAAGTGGCAAACATACATTAATTTATAAAGAAAATTAATTGTTAATTATGAAATAAAAAGAGAGCAATATTATTGCTCTCTTTATTGTGCGGGTAAAGGGAGTCGAACCCCCACGCCTCACGGCACTAGATCCTAAGTCTAGCGTGTCTACCAATTCCACCATACCCGCAAAATGGAAAGCAAATATATTACTTTTTAACATTTATGCATAAAAGCGCATATAAAGATTTTATAGACCATATTTTAATTAATTTTGTTTTTTGAATCCAAAAAAATAAAAATATGAGTTTATCAGTAAAAGGAAAATTAACTAGGAAATTAAGTGTTGAAAGCGGAACCTCTAAAGCGGGTAATGAATGGAAAAAACAATCTTTTGTTCTAGACACAGGATCTCAATATAATCCTGAAATTTGTTTTCAATTATTTGGTGAAGAAAAAATAGAAA
The DNA here is from genome assembly GCA_002715565.1 of Flavobacteriales bacterium. Classification (GTDB taxonomy): domain Bacteria; phylum Bacteroidota; class Bacteroidia; order Flavobacteriales; family BACL11. The sequence goes on along the minus strand of PAZP01000017.1, from coordinate 53,790 downwards.
TGTTAAACCATCATGAAGAAGGGAGTCAAATTGAGGTTTCTTTTAATCTTTCTTCTAGAGAATATAATGGTCGGTATTTTCATAATGTGGATGCATGGAGAATTGAAAGTTTAAATAATACTTCATCTGCTGAAATTCAAGAAGCTCCCGAGTTTAATCCTTCAGCTGAAGAAGAAGACGATTTACCATTCTAAAATGCAGTTTGCAAAGAAAATAGAATCTATTTTCAAAAAAACTTTACCGGCTCCTTTTACTATTGCTGTATTACTAACCTTTACTACTATAGTATTAGCTTTATTTGTAACAGAAGATACTTATACAAAATACAATATCATAAATATATTAGAATTCTGGGAAAGAGGTATATGGCATCCTCCATTATTAGTCTTTGCAATTCAAATGATGTTAATGTTAGTTCTTGGACATGTTTTAGCATTAACCAAACCTATTAATTTTATAATTAATAAATTCACTTCATTCTGTACTAATACTGCTAAATCTGCATCTATTATAACATTTTTTACATTATTAGTATCTTTTTTTAATTGGGGGTTAGGATTAATTTTTGGTGCGATATTTGCACGTAAAGTAGGTGAATTTGCAACCAAAAATAATATAAAAATTAATTACCCTCTAATTGGAGCTGCTGGATATTCAGGCCTTATGGTATGGCATGGTGGTATATCAGGATCTGCTCCGATTAAGATTGCAGAAGAAGGACATTTCCTAGCTGATAAAATTGGTGTAATATCTCAATCTGAAACTATATTCTCAAGTATGAATATAACACTTAGTATTATTTTATTAATTACACTTCCTCTTTTAATGTATTGGTTAGGAAGTAATTCAAAAGAAAAAAATATTAAACTGACAATTTCAGAAAACAAAAAATATAATAAAACTATCCATGGTGCCGAAAAATTAAATCATTCAAATTTAATAGCTTATTTATTTGGAGGAATCATATTATTATTTGCCTTTTATAAAGCATTTGTTTTACCTGATAAAATATCAACAAGTATTATTACTCCTAATTATATTAATCTTGTCTTACTTGGATTTGGGATTGTATTTCATCAAAACTTCTACAATTTCCTTAAAGCTATAGACAATGCAATTAAGGGTGCCTCTGGAATATTAATACAATTTCCATTATATTTTGGAATTATGGGTATTATGAAAGATGCTGGCATGGTTCAAATTATGTCCGATTTTTTTGTAAATATATCTAATGAAGTGACATTCCCTATTTTTACCTTTATAAGTGCAGGTGTTGTGAATATTTTTGTTCCTAGTGGTGGAGGACAGTGGGCTATACAAGGTCCAATTATTATAGATGCTGCCTCACAACTAGGAGTAAGTATCCCAAAAAGTGTAATGGCTCTTGCATATGGAGATCAGATTACTAATATGTTACAACCATTCTGGGCATTACCTCTACTTGGCATTACTGGATTAAAAGCAAAAGAAATATTACCTTTTACGCTAATATTATTAATTGCAGGATCTGTCATCTTTATAGGGGGATTATTAATATTTTAAATAATTGGGAATCAATATGTTATTTTTTTTTAATATTGCGTTATATTAACCAAACAATGAAAAAATGAAAAAAATCTTATATCTATTCTTAGTACTTCCTTTATTATTCTCTTCTTGTGCAAAAGAAGAAGGTTGTACAGATTCTCAAGCCACTAATTATAATTCTGATGCTGAAGAAGATGATGGAACATGCACATATGATATTACTGGAGTATGGACAACTACATCAGCAATGCTTAATGGAGTTGAACAATTAGGTGGTTTAATTGACACCGATTTAACATATATATGGGATAATGGTGATTTGGGCGCGGAAGGATATAAATCAGGGGTAATGGTCAATTATTCTATTGGTACTGCTGTACTTACTGCTGGAGACCCTAATGTTTTAGTTTGGTCAGGAGATGTTTATGCAGATCAAACACAACCAAATTTAAGTGTCCCGTTATCTCTTACTGTAAATATTGATAAATTAACAAATGCAAATAATATGACATGGAGATATGTAAATTATCCAACTACATCGGACACATATGTAAAAACTCTAGTTAGATGTACCACATGTTCACTAAATGATTGGAAATAAAACTCTTTAATTATACCAAACAAAAAACCCTTTTTAAAAATAAAAAGGGTTTTTTATTTATTTAAAGATCTTGGATTTGCTAACTCAGTAGTTACAAAAGCTTTTGGGTTAATAGACTTTATAATATTTAATACAGTCTTCATCTTCCTTCTTGGAATAATACATAAATAGATTCTTACCGCACCATCTCTTCCTTCTCCATTTATTACAGTGACAGCATATCCAGCTTCTCTGAGTGGTTCTGCTACACTAGGGTCTTTAATGGATGAGAAAACTCTTATCACCATATTACCGACACCTAAAATATTCTCTATGTAAGAACCAAATATAGTTCCTGCGGAAAAACCTGCAGCATATGAAATAATTAAAACAGGATCATCCAAATCTTTCACTACCTGAGAGATAGCAATTATCCAAATAGCAGATTCTACTAAGCCAATCATTGCTGCATAAACCGGTCTATTTCTTGCAACAAGCAATGACCTCATTGTCCCTAATGTTTGATCTGCAACTCTTAATGAAAAGATAATAAAAGCTGATAAAAATAAATCCATAATTTATATTATTTAATATTAATCCCGTACATCAAACGCATCTCTTAATCCATTACCCAACAACATAAACGAAAGCACCAAAAACATAATAGCTAAACCGGGTATGACAGCTAAATAAGCTTTATCCATAATAATGTAAAAATAATGTTCCTTGACCATAGATCCCCAAGAAGCAATTGGAGGTTGGGTTCCTAACCCTAAAAAAGAAAGTCCTGACTCGATAAGAATTGCAGACGCAAAATTTGCAGCTGAAATAACAATAACAGGACCGAGTACATTAGGAAGAATATGAATAAAAATTATTCTAAAAGGCTTATAAGCTAGCACTTTACCTGCTTGAACAAATTCTAGTTCTCTTATATATAAAACCTGACCTCTTACAATTCGAGCAACTTCAACCCACATAGTAAGTCCGATAGCTACAAAAACCTGCCAAAAACCTTTTCCTAAAGCTAAACTGATTGCTATAACCATCAATAAAGTTGGAATAGACCATATTACATTAACAAACCACATTATGACACTATCAATAAATCCTCTATAATAACCAGCTAATAAACCCAATGTTATTCCAATTATCAATGAAATAAATACCGCTATAATACCAACAGAAAAAGAAATACGAGTACCATGAATCATTCTACTTAACATATCTCTTCCATAGATATCTGTTCCTAACCAAAAAATCTGTTCTGTAATTTGATATTTCCCAATATGCACCTCTTCAATAGTTGATTGATAAGAAAAGTATCTAACTGTATCTTGAAATTCAGTATACGAAGAGAGTGGGATTCTTTTTTCATCACTAATCTTACCAATAAACCATTTTGAAAATAATGAGCTTTCATCTTCTACTGGCATATTTAAATGCAAGAAATCTATTTTAGTTAAAGGTTTTAATTTTGACAACTCAATATGCATTTCATTGGCCATAGGTGTTCTATCTGGACTTAAAAAAACTGCAAAAACACTAACAAAAAAACAGAACATAATAAATATCAAAGAAAAAAAAGCTAACTTATTTTTCTTTAACTTATTCCAAGCAATTGTATTTAAAGAGTGTTCTGACATTTATTTTTTATATACCCGATTCTTCCAATTGAAAGAACTAGTAAAAGATAAAAATACGATTAATACTACATAAATTGCATATAATAATTCAAAAGGAAAAATCCATTTAACTAAATACGTTTCTTTAAAAAATCTTAAAACAGAACTCAAAAATAATGTATCGACAAGGAATTTGATAGTGTAAAATATCAGGAAATAAAACACATAATTATGTAAAAAGAAAGACATAAAAAATAAATATAACAAACTTAGATTTACAAATAAAACAATATATGATGTATAAATACTTTTCGCATCTTTATATCTAGTACTCTTAGCAGTCCATCTTTTTCTCTGATTTATAAAATCAGAGAAATTATTCATGCTATCAGTTGTTACAATAGAATCCTCATCTTTAGCAAAAGCGATTGCATTGGAATATTTTTCTTTTGTCTTATGTAAAAGAAAAACATCATCCCCACTGGCTAATTCAACTAAAGATGGATCATTCATTTCTAAAAAAATTTCTTTTCTATATGCCATATTAGCACCATTACAAAAAATTGGGTTATTAATTCCTATAGATCCAGCTCCACTTCCAATTAAAGAAAGGAATTCTAACTGTTGCATGTATTGAAAAAAACCTTGCTTTTTATAAAACATAACTGGACCAGAAACTAATTTTATATTTTCATTCTTAAAATAACTAACAATGCTTGTAATCCAATTAGATGAAAAACTACAATCAGCATCTGTTGCAACTATTATATCTCCTTTTGATCTATTAATAGCATGTTTTATAGCATTTTTTTTTCCATATTCTCCAGTTTTCATGTTAATAATCTTAATAGATGAGGAGCCATATTTATTTAAGAAGTGACCTGTATCATCATCAGAATGGTCATTTACTAAAATAAACTCTATTTTTTCTTTTGGATAGTTTTGAGCAAGTAAATCATTAATCAATCTTTTAACCTTAGATTCTTCATTTCTTAATGCCACGACAACACTAACTTGTGGAAAATATTTCTCTTTTGATCTATTAATATTTTTCCATCCCATAAAAAATCTAAAAATTAAAAAGATGTATAAAAGAAGTATGAAAAAAATTATTAAAAACACTATTTTCTAAAAAATTTAAGAGTAAAAATAAAAAATGTACCTAGTAAAGCTGGTATCAATAAATTAATAATCCAAAGCAAAAAAGTTGCTGTAATAATTCCTGTTGTATTAGTAGAAATTAAACCAAAAAGAAAAATAGCAACAGAACCTCTAACTCCAATTTCAGTGATAGCAATTGTTGGAATCAAAGAAACAATAAACAACATACACATAATTAAAACAATTGCATTTAAATAAGTAACTTCTACATCAAATAATTTTAAAAGTATATAAAACTGTAATGTGAAAATAAAATATCTAAAAAAAGAAATTAATAAAATCTTTAATAAATCCAATTTACTATAAAGAGAGAAAACAGCAATGTACTCATGATACTTTTTAAGCCAATTTATTTTATAAAATAAAATTGAAAGATATTTAGTATTCAAAAACAATACTAATAAGAGAATATTAAGGAGAATTATTATAACGATAAACAACAGATATAAATACTTATAACCAATAAAAAATTGTGAAGCTTCTACAATAAAATTAGGCAAAAATATAAATCCAATGAAACCAAAAAAAATAGTATTAAATAACTGAGACATTGACCCTATTATGGTTATCAATACAGCTTTGATCCTATCCCCTTTCTCGAGGCAAAATACTCTTCCAGCATATTCTCCAATTCTATTAGGTGTAAATGTAGAAACGGTAATTCCTGAAAATACTGCTCTAATAGATGTCATAATACTAATTTCTTCTATCTTATTTATTAAAAACTTCCACTTTAATGCCTCTAAAAACCAATTCATGAACATCATAAAAATCACTACAATTATTGTGATATAATTACTATTAATTTTATCAAGTATATCAAGTGATCTAAAAGAAGTACTCTGTCTAGAATTAAATTGTTCAAATAAAAAATATAATGCAAATGCTACAATTCCTATTTTTAAAAGGATACTAATCGTTTTTTTACTTAGCATTGTTTAGTTTTGTAATACAATTATACAAAATAACTATTGCATACAGATAAAATTATATTAGGCATTGACCCAGGTACAACAATTCTTGGATATGGTATAATTCATGTACAAGAAAAAGAAATGCAATTAATACAAATGGGCGTCATACATTTATCAAAATTAAGCTCCCATGAATTAAAACTTAAAACAATATTTGAAAGAACATTACATTTAATTGATAAATATAATCCGGATGAATTATCAGTAGAAGCTCCTTTCTTTGGTAAAAATGTACAATCTATGTTAAAACTAGGAAGAGCGCAAGGGGTAGCAATGTCTGCAGCACTATATAGAGATATACCAATATTTGAATATGCTCCAAAAAAAATAAAAATGTCTATAACTGGTCAAGGGAATGCATCAAAAGAGCAAGTAGCTTCTATGCTACAATCTATGTTAAACATAAAAGAGATGCCAAAACATCTAGACGCTTCAGATGGATTAGCTGCTGCCGTTTGCCATTTCTTTCAAAGAAACAATACTAGTATTAAAAAAAATTACTCTGGCTGGAATGCATATATAAAAGATAATCCAAAAAAAATTAAATAGCGGATTTAATTTGACTTGCAATTTTAACAAATTCATCATGTGTAAGCTTTAATTTTTCTTTTTGAAAGTTAATATCTGTCACAGAATTAATAGGTATTAAATGAATATGTGTATGAGGAACTTCTAATCCAATAACAACAATTGCTATACGCTTACATTCAATTGATATATTCATTTTTCTTTCAACATTTTTAGCAAATTTCCATAAATTGATATAATCTTTAGATTCGATATCAAAAATATAATCATATTCTTTTTTTGGTACAACTAAAGTGTGTCCCTTAACTAGAGGAAATGCATCAAGAAAAGCTATATGCTTATCATCCTCTGCTACAATATATGCAGGAATTTCACGTTTAACAATTTTTGAAAAAATCGTACTCAAAATTTATAAAGATGAAATATCAAGAATTTTAAAACAAGCTACACCATTTGGTACCTGAATCTCTGCAATCTCACCAACAGATTTTCCTAATAAGCCTTTACCTATAGGAGATGTAACTGAAATTTTCTTTGCTGCAAGATCAGCTTCAGTTTCAGAAACAATAGAATAAGTCATTTTTAAATTATTATCTATATTAAGTATAGTAACTTTAGTTAATAGGTGTACTGTCGAAGTATCAGTTTGTGTTTCATCTAATACACGTGCATTAGAAAGATCATTTTCTAACTTAGATATTCTTGCTTCTAAAAGTCCCTGAGCTTCTTTTGCTGCATCATATTCTGCGTTTTCTGACAAATCACCTTTATCTCTAGCTTCTGCAATCTGATTAATAATTTTAGGTCTCTCTATAGAGATAAGTTTTACCAGTTCAGATTTAAGGTTGTCATATCCTTCTTGTGTTAAATATATTGTACTCATATAAAAATCCTATAAATAAAATTAAAATCTAAATAATGGATGATAATACTATAAATTTATTCTAGCTCCTATTGCATGAGATCCTTGAAATGGATCAGTATGTCTATATGAATAATCTAATCCAAATGTGGTTCCATTACCCATAGGTAGTTCTACAGTAAAACCACCAGATGGTCCCCTTAAAGCAGTTGTTCTAGTAGATGGATCTCTTATTCCCTCTTCATATGTATAACCCGTTCTTATCATAAAGATATCTTTGTAAGAGTATTCACAACCTAATCTATATTGATCTTTTTGAAATGAATTAGATGTAAATGTTCCTGCACCTGTAAGTCTATGTCTTAGTATATTTACATCATATGAAATACCTATATTTAACAATGCTGGCAACTCAAATTCTGAAGATCTCTGCTCTACAGTCATTTCATAAGTAGGATCTACATATTGCCTAAAAGATAATCCATCACCAGTAAAAGACATTCTTGGACCAACATTCTTCAATGAAATTCCAAATTTTAAATTATCCTTTTCTCCTGTAATATATTGAATACCTGCATCAATAGCTAATCCATTTGCTCCTACATTTGAAATTTGCTCAGAAATCATTTTTATAGTTGCTCCACCATAGATACTATTTGAAAAAATTCGCGCATATGAAAATCCTATATTCATATATCTAGGAGAATAAGTACCTATTCCTCCATCAGGTAAATCAACAGTTGTTATCTCAATTTCACCGAAATCCATACTCATAATTGACAAACCTAAGACTCCAGATTCTCCGATTTTTTGAGAAAAACCAAATGAACTAATATTACTTACTGCATCATTGGCACTAAACATTTTACTACCATATTGCAACCAAGATGTTTGAGTAAAAATAAGTTCTGTCTTTTCTGTAAATGCAAGTCCCGCAACATTTGAAAACATCCCTTCTAATCCTTTTACACCTGCAACGTTAGCGTCAGCCCAACCTGAGGTTCTTGCCCATGGATTAATTAGCAATTCTGATGCGCCTGCTTGACCTGCTCTCTGAGGGTTTCCCGCATAAATATTAAAAGATATTAGCGCAAAAATTAAAAGTACTGGCCTTACTAATTTATTAATTTCTTTCATATCAATAATGTTTATTATCATCTAATCTATAAATTAGAATGTATCAAGGTCTATAGGACGTAATGCCCCAAACCATTTAATTATTTTATCTTTTTCTACAAACTCTCCTTTTTTATCATCCCAATGTTTAACTCTTACATGTATAATATATAATCCACTGGCAATAGGTATACCAAAATCATTCTTTAAATCCCAATCTACAGTTGACATGTTATCATCCTTTTCTATTTTTTTAACTAATGTTCCACTGACAGTAAAAATAGAAATAGTTGCCCTATTAGGTAAATTTGTAATTTTAATTCTATTGTCTAGTTGTGTTGTTTCATATTCAGAATATCCATAATACGGATTTGGGACAACATTTATTTCTTCAATTGCATTTAATGCTACATCAGTATTTTTATTTGAAGTATACACTTTAGATGTATTAAAACTATAAGCTGGATTAAAAGAATTTATAGAATTATGTTCAACAACTCTTGCTTCACTACTACCTGAAAAATTTGAAGATGTAGCTAGAAATATCTCGCCTGGCTGATAAGTATTTCCATCATGAGTTATTTCTTTACCACCCCACTGAGTACCTGAAGTACCTGAAGGTACATTTCTATAAGCTACAACATATGTAGAACCAATAGTTAAATTCATTGAAGTACTCAAAAATTTATTAGAAGAAACTGTTTCATATTGCTTATAAGGTTTGGTAACTCTTAATTTTACTGTAGCATCATTGGGATTAGTGCTTGTAGGCATTGTGCTTCCTTGTGCTAATAAAGGTATACCTACCCATGTACAATTTCTAAAAACCTGCCATCTTGCTGTACCATTTGCATCGTCATTAGATAATCTATTGTATATCCAAGCACCCTCATCATAATTAGGAGAGTCATCATTTTTAGATAATGCAGTCTCATTATTTAAGTAATCAGCAGTTGACTTCACCCAAGAAGAACCTCCCATAACATACACAAAATGCTTACCTCCCAGCAAATAACTAGCTCCAGTAAATTCAGATGGTGAGCCAATTGCAGAACCAAGTGATGGAGGATCCCATTGTGGAAATCCATCTGAAACAACATTAGATGTTGGATTCCATTTCATATCATTACCATTCTCAGATGTTTGCCAAGAATCTTCTGCGAAAATTATGTTCAGTCTTTCTCCTGTCTCTAAATCAACTGCATAACCAGGAAACCAACCCATACCAATTGTACCACTTTGATCAGGATTTCCTTCTTTATCAACTGAAGCAGATTGTCTTAGACCCATCTTAGTTTGTCCTCCGATTGATAAATTTTGATCATCTTGCGCTTCTACAATACATACCCTGCTCCATTTATCTTTNTCAGATGTNAATACTATATCCACAGAATTAAGATCACGCATATTAACTGAATTAGCATCATGTACCTTTTTATATCCAGGTCCATCATGNAAATATGAAGCATATCTATAAGGTGACCAAGTACCTCCCGTAATCTCAATAGAAAAACTACCAGANCCAAAAGGNACATTAGTATAAGGCACTGTTATCGTTTGTTGCACTGCAGATTCAAATACACCATTTTTATCGTATTCTCCCTGTTCGTCTATTCCATAATCATTTAACAATGGAGTACCTAAGTCTGCTGGATCAGATGCATCATACTCTCCTGCTCTAATCCAATTTAATCCCCATCCCCATAAACTAAAATTATTCTCATCATCTCGATCTGGAACTCCTGTCAACCATCTATCTGAAGGCTTCTCAAATTCTATAGTTCCAGAAATAAAACCATTTTCTGGATTATTTTCATAATCAGCTGCTGGTTGAAGTGCTTGCTTGACACCAACACTCATACCTAACTCTGGGATATATGTTTCCTTTCCTGCTTCTATATTTTGATTACTTAATGCTATTATATCNCCAGATATNGAATCTTCTAATGTCCAACCTCCATAACCAGTTACACCTATACTTGGCTGAGTAGTTGGATTATTTAATTTTAACACATAACTGCCTTTAGGTATNGCTGCTGGATCCACTACTTTAATATCTACAGGCCCCTTACCAGCTTGGTATGTAGGATATTTGATTTTATACTCACTATTTACATCAAACAAATCATCTAACATATTAGAAATAAGATCTAAATTTTGAGATCCATTTCCTTTTCCTTCTATTCTTGTTACCTCAACACCATCTCCATAACTAGCATTTAATANTGTTCCAGAAGGTGCAGATAATCTTGGTATTCCTGACTTTACTTTTATATTTCTTCTTCCTCTAATAAAAGGCTGNTTTTTACCATCATATCCTGGAGAATCAGGATCATAAGGATTTGAATTTATTTGNCCTGCATTAAAACCATATGCAATAGCCATAAAATAATAAGTTTTATGATTAACTAATTTGGTATTACCCAGTGCAAACTTATCATCTGTTACTTGAAAAGAATACTGNGTNCCTTCATCNACAGCTCCTTNTACNCCTTCACTTATNACACCAGAAACTTCTAAGACCGGTGTCCATACTTTTAACTCTTCATCCTTATAATGATTAACAATTTCCATTACGCTATCCTTGACATCACATCTAAAAATTAATCTAGCTAAATCCGGATCTGATAAATCTGTTTGAGAAACTGTTCCATCTTTTAGTTGATAAACTAAATATCCTTGGAATTCGTAATTTGGATTATTAATTAAATTGTAAGGAGTAAAAATATATGGATCCTCTTCTGAATATGATTCATTGACATTGTTAGAAGTAGGACCATTAGATAATGTAATTATTAATTCCTTATCTAATTCTCTTATTTCTAAATCTGGTGCATCAGGACCATTTAATATATTAAAATTAGATTTAAATAATGCTTGNGCTTCAATATCATACACCTTTACAAGATTAATAGATGCTGTTTGACCACCTGATTTAGCTCTTGCCCAAATAACACCAGTGGTAATTTCATTAACTGCACCTGGCTGTAATGTAAAAGGTCCTGCAGATTGTAAAAAACGTCTATCTGCNGGTATATTNCCTGCTGTAACTTCAGTCCATTCCCCATGCATAGAATTCATTAAAGAATCTGTTGAACCTGGAAACATAAAATCACATAATGTAGATGTNCTACCAGAACCTGAACCATGACCATCACCNCCATACGTCATTGGNACNTTATCCTTCCANATACCTCTTAAATAATTATAAAAATGTATTCCTTCAGAAGGATTACCAATAACTGTATTATCGTTATTATAATATACAAATTTAGACATAATAATATCTTCACCTTCTTCATCAACTATCCCATTTCTATTATTATCAATCCCATCTCCTGGATCTGCAAGTGGTCCTTGGAAAAAATCTACACCAATAGCAGGAGGATTAAAACCATATCCTGAACCACCTTCATCTTCAGCATCCCCATTGTAACAAAAGCCTAGACCTTTACTAACATCACAACCAACATAATCATCTAAATAATATCCTAAGTCAGGATCAACCCATTGACCAAAATAGGTGTCATTTAGTGGTAATGTAGATCTATTTATAATTGTATAATTATAAAAAGTCATATCATTTAATTCATTATCAGCAGTAAATCCAAATGCTTGTGCATGAATCTCTAATCCTAATGGATCAGCCTCACTCTCTGTATGAATATTTCCTTTATCATTAAAAACCCACCATAGTGTTTCATCTCCATATAATCTAGCTAATGAATCCTCACCACTAACATTATAATCAGGGTAATCACCGTTTAATGGATCATAAATTCCATTATTATTTACATCTTTATATGGGGCTAATTCTCTAAAGCCAGCATTTTCTGTATTTCCATATGCTGGCCAAAATTCAATTGACTCAGGCATAGTATATGTTGGGTCAATACCTTGTCTTGCTACATGATCTTCCACTTCTGCTCTAGTAATCTTAAAATGAGTATCCCATTCTTCACATTCTTCTGGAGAAATCGTTGCGTTAGCATCTAGAGGTCCAGTCCAAAAATCATTTCCACTTTGACGATATGTCATAGCAGCAACTTTCAAATTACCTCCATCATCTACACCTCCAATCCACAAAGCACCTGCAAATAATGAGTTTCTATTACCTCCCTTAGGGATTTCATATTGAGCATCACTTAAATCCCACCACATATCTCCACCACCCATAATAGTTGCACGTACATTATTTACATCCAGATCAGTTTTACTACTTGAAGGGGCACAACCTGAAGCAACTTTAGTGTTAACAACTGATACTGCAGGGTTAAACACATTTTCTTTTGCAATAACTGATACAACTAAAAAAATTAATGGTAGGATTATGATATTTTTTATTATACTGTTCATAGATTTAATCATTTATATCTTATTAATTAAAATTGGATACTTATTCCAGCCCTCCACATTCTTGGTAAACTATAATTTGAAGGATTATTTACTTTGAGAGAATACATATACCTAAATGCTTCTGCATCATTTTGAGCATTAATTGCACTTTGAGAAGCTGCTGCAGTTAAATACCCGTCATCTTCAGGATTACCAGTTGCTCTGTATACGCTTATTATATTACGAGCATTTAACAAATTTTGAACCTGTAAATAAACATTAACATATGATTTTTTCTTGTCACTCCATTTTATAGCAAACTCTTTATTAAACTTTGCATTTAATCTAAATTGCCATGGTAATCTAGACCCATTTAAACTACCTGATAAAGTTGATCTATCATTAATTCCAGTAGCTGCCTCTTGTGTAATATTAGATTGCCTTGAATAAGGAGTTCCAGATCCTGCAGACATCATTAGATTGGCTCCTGCATTTTGAAATACTTTTTTACCAAACCATATTGGTCCATTATAATCTTTTCCTTCACCATATCTATAATCTACAGATGTAGAAACAGCATGACGTTGATCATATGCAAGAGGTATAGTTGTTCTTAAATTTGGTTGTCCAGTACCAACTAAAGATTGACCAGACGTAGCTGAAGATCCCGTCCCATCAGCAAATTGTAATGTATAATTAGCTGTAAGTTGAACATTATTAGTTCTTCTTAAATCATAATTAACAGACATTCCTTTAACAGTACCAAAATCTATATTCCCATAAGAATAATATTGTGCAGGATATGCAGATAATAAATTAACCCTTTGAATCATATCTCTTAATTCCTTATAAAAAGCAGATATCTTTAAAGCTGATCTTAATGATAATGTTTTTGCAAAACCTAATTCATAATCAACTGTTTTTTCAGGCTTCAATGCAGGATTATTTATAACAGCTCCAACTTGATTATCCATAAACAAATAACTTATAGGTTCAATTCTATTACCTGTTGGTGGTCTTTGGGTTAAAACATCATAATGGGCAAAAAATTGAGCTTCATCAGATATTGGAAAAGAAAAAGCAATTCTTGGCATAAATACAACTTCTGGTGTATAATCTTCAAAAGATTCATCAACATTTATTATACCTTTTTTTGCATCTTTTGGATTAATCAAATATGGTGCAATACTTCCTCCAGCTGCTTCAGCCAAGAGTGTTGGGTCAGATATTTGTATTCCTTCAGCGTTATACCAAGTGCTTCCATCTCTATATCCAACAATAGCAGATGGACTTTCTATATTATCTACATACACAACATAATCATTACCAATATTAACAGGGTGGTTAGTTGTTGTGATTACATCAGTTGCTCCTAGACTTGCGCCTCTTGTATGTGCTGGGTGTAGAAGGTATTGATCCTTCAAAACTTTTTGATTTGCATCAAAACGATCTACCCTTAAACCAATATTAAAAATTAAATCTTCTATTGCAAACTTATCTTGTATATAACCAGCTGTATAAATTGGTTGAAATGCTGGTATTTCTCTAGTATACATAGAATCTATTGGATTATTAACTTTATTAAAGAAATCATCAAGAGATGGATTTGTGGTTAATCTATTACCATAAGCATCATAACCATAATAATACACATATTCTGTACCATTATTTAATAATTCATCAGGACTAAACATATCAATTGAAAAAGTAGATGGATCTAAACTATTAATATCTATCCANGANGTATCGTNAATAGCATNTCCATAAATATCTTTTGCTCCTTCTGCTATTAATTTGTCTCTAAGATTTNTATCAAANTCTGATTGTTCATCTAAAATGATTAACCTATTNTANTCAACNGTATCNTGATATACATTNTTTACCATAANAGGTTTAGGATTTTCTNNATCTAACTCTAATATATGTTTATTAGCTTGCTGACGCATCAAACCCCATANATTTCTATAAGCGTTAAATTGCCAATATGCATCACGACGCTCTTCATATTCAAAACCAAAAGAAAATTCATGTGANTTTATATCTGCNGAACCAGATGCCTTAAATGTTGTTTGTGTATTTTTATCCTCAGCCCAAAAGCCATACCAAGATCCATTATTTGCATATAATGAGTATACATTTGCAGGACTCTCTCCATTTAAAAGACCTATACCCTGCAAATCTCCAGCAGTTCTAATTTTACCATCAGCTCCAAACTGCCCTTGCAATGTTTGAGAGGTTAGAAAATTTTCNTCAAATAAATCATAATATGCTATTGTATAATTTTCTACATTTGGNTTAATACCTGATGGAGTGAACTCCATTAATGTATCTGCAAATCCTGTTTGTATCTGTCCTTCATANGGNATATTAAGTGAAGAATCTATCGCTTCTGAATTTGTATATATTGGNGCTTTATATGTTTCNAATTTNCCAACATANCCATATTTAAATATATCATCTCCATGTCTTGCGTCTCCAAATGTTCNNGCATAGCTAGTATAATCACCCTGAATTGTAATAAAAACATTTTTAAGAGTTGATGAACTNCTTTCTTCATTATCCTCTTCTGAACCGAACTTNTGAGTAAACTTTCCAAATAANCTATATGTATTTTCTGTNGTATATCTATTATTTTCCCAACTTAACATAGATCTCCATTGGCTATAATCATCACTTCCTTTTAAATAGTACGATCCACCTAATGTTAAGTATGTATTTTTTCCAGGCTTAAAATCTAACTTACCAGAAAAAGTCATGCGNTGATCATTTGAATTAAGCTTAGCTTGTACATTTTCATAATCATCTGGAGTTAAATAAGTAGCTCTTGATTTAATACCTCCTTCTTCAACAAAAACAAGTGGATTAGCTTTTAAATCATTTAATTTACTATCCTTTATTTTCCACATACCAATTGCTGAAGGATCTTTATCATCCAATGATCTTAGCTCTCCAGATAAAAAATAACCGATAATCGAGCTCCCCTTAGTACCATCACTATTTCTTTTTTTCAAAATAGGTCCTGAGACTGTAAATCCTAATAAATTATAATTGTATTTGTCAAAAATAGANGATGATTCATATTCTAATGCCCCAAATGTTTTGCTTGANGGNCCTTTAGTTGTAATAGAAATAATACCTCCTGTNGCATCTCCNTATCTAGCAGGNAGGCCTCCCGTAACAACAGTGATTTGCTCAATTCCAGAAGTTGGTATAGATTTTTGACCNCTAACTTTAATACCGTCAATATAATATGTTGTTGCGTCAGTTCTTGATCCTCTCATATTTACATCATCTCCTTCATCTCTTTGGTATATACCTGCTGTAGTTGCTGCTACTGAGGAAACTTCTCTTGTTGGAAGAGCAACAATCTCTTCTGCCGTCTTTGTTTCTCCTGATANATTATCTTGATCTAAAAGAGGNTTCTTGTACTCTATAATTTGCACCTCTCCTATAGCTATACCTTCTTGCAACTTAATATCTTGAAAAGTTATCTTGTTAGCTGAAATAATTACACCAGTAATTTCAACAGTTCCAAATCCAACAAAAGTTGCTTTGATAGTATANGATCCAGGATCAATTGGTTTAATGGTGTAATTTCCATCAAAATCTGTAGTAGTTCCAGCTATTTGATTACCCCCTCTTTCAATGATTACATTAGCAAAAGGGATTGATTCACCACTCATGGTGTTTGTAACAACACCTTTCAAAGTTCCAGTTTGAGCAAGCGCCCAAATCGAACATAAAACAAAAGTAGCTGTAATATAAAATCTTCTAAACATAATAATATCTTGTTTAAACTATAAATACAATTCTAAAGTCGGTAAAGATATAAATAATTTAGATTCTATGATATTTAAAAATTCATTTATTTTGCTAAAAAAATACTATGAAAAATTCTATTTTTTATATTATANTGNTCATATTGTTTGCTTGTCAGAAACCAAATAATTATATACAAGATGCTTATGTAAATATNGTGATTGATCTAAGTTTACCAGAATATAATGATTTAAATGCATTAGGAAATTATATGTTTATAGCCGGAGGAAACAAAGGTTTAATTGTATATCATTATGCATTAAATGAGTATAGAATATATGATAGAAACTGTAGCTACGAACCTTCTCTTAACTGTTCGTTCATTGATTCGATTAGTTCTTCAATAGCATACTGCAATTGTTGCACCTCAGCTTTTTTACTAGATCAAGATGGTACTGCTGTAAATTCTCCAGCATTACTCCCCTTAAAAAAATATAATTATATTTTGGAAAATGAAAAACTAAGAATATTTAATTAATAAGCTAATATCTATAGTAATCAGGCTTATAAGGNCCCTGTATCTTAACNCCTATATAATCTGCCTGATCTTGACGCAATTCATCCAGNTCAACACCTATTTTTTCTAAATGTAAGCGAGCAACCTTCTCATCTAAATGTTTAGGGAGCATGTATACTNGNTTTTCATAGTTTTTAAAGTTATTCCATAATTCTATTTGAGCTAACGTTTGATTNGTAAATGAATTTGACATTACAAAAGATGGATGGCCAGTTGCGCAACCTAAATTTACTAATCTTCCTTCAGCTAAAAGAATAATATCATTCCCATTAACTGTATACATGTCAACCTGAGGNTTTATCTGATTTTTAGTATGCCCCCAATTTTCATTTAGCCATGAAACATCGATTTCATTATCAAAATGNCCTATATTACAGACTATTGTTTTATCTTTCATTGATTCAAAATGTCTCCCTTGAATAATATCCTTATTTCCTGTTGTAGTCACAACAATATCAGCATTAGAAACTACATTATCCATTCTTTTAACCGCAAAACCATCCATAGCAGCTTGAAGAGCACANATAGGATCAATCTCTGTAATNATAACTCGTGCTCCAGCACCTCTTAANGACGCAGCAGAACCNTTACCAACATCACCATATCCAGCAACTACTGCTACTTTACCAGCTATCATTACGTCTGTAGATCTTCTAATAGCATCCACCAAAGATTCCTTACAACCATATTTATTATCAAATTTAGATTTTGTTACAGAATCATTTACGTTAATTGCTGGCATAGAAAGCGTACCCTTTTCCATTCTTTCGTATAATCTATGTACACCTGTAGTAGTTTCCTCAGAAAGGCCTCTTATATCTTTTACCATATGTGGATAATGATCCAAAACCATATTGGTTAAATCACCGCCATCATCTAAAATCATATTTAATGATTTCCCATCTTCAAATGCTGTTAGTGTTTGTAAAATACACCAATCAAATTCNTCCTCATTCATCCCCTTCCATGCAAAAACAGGNACGCCAGTGACAGCTATTGCTGCTGCTGCCTGNTCTTGAGTTGAAAAAATATTACAAGAAGACCAAGTTACTTCAGCACCTAAATGAACTAGAGTTTCTATTAAAACAGCTGTTTGTATAGTCATATGAAGACATCCAGCGATTCGGGCCCCTTTTAAAGGTTTAGTATCACCATATTCTTGTCTTAATGACATTAAACCAGGCATTTCAGCCTCTGCTAGTGTAATTTCTTTTCTACCCCATTCNGCTAAAGAAATGTCTTTTACTTTATATTTCATAGTTTTTGTTTCCATTTTTAATAATTATAGGAGTGCAAAGATAGCTATAATTATTACTTTAGCATATATTTATTACTATATAATGGGCTTAAAANTAATATNAAATGATTTTTATAAAAAAATTGGNATATGGACTATTGAAGAAAGTTTAGCCGAACTAAAAAAACAANACCTTTTCANANAAGATATATCNANTAAAAATAGATTNAAAGAAATACTATGCAGAAATTTGTTATTAAANAATTTAGGNTACAATGGAGCATTAAAACACAANAAATATGGTGCNCCGATNATAAAANATGNTTTTATTTCAATTTCTCATACCAAAAATATGGTNGCAATTATTNTTAGNAAAAATCAGGTAGGCATTGATATAGAAAAAATATCTGCTCAACCTTTAAAAATTTCATCAAAATTCATAAATAAAAACCTACATGACTGCCTTTGTGAAAAAAAGGCAACATTAATTTGGTCTGCGAAAGAAGCTATGTACAAATGGCATCAAATTGGCAAAGTGAATTTTAAAAAAGATATAAAAATCAAGCCTTTTAAAGTTAAATCTAATGGCAAAATAAATTTAATGTTTAAAAAAAATGAATATACTTTACAATATATGAAAATAGATAATCACTTTTTAGTGTATGTTTGTAAATAAAAATAAATGACTATTTATCAAGATATCCTAACTGCAAAAAAATCCGGAACTAAATTATTCGCTATTTTAATTGATCCTGACAAACAAGATCAAAATGCTTTAATAAAAATTGCTAAGGAAGCTAAAAATTCATGTGCAGACTATTTTTTTATAGGAGGTAGTCTTCTCACTTATGATTACTTGGATGATTGTATTACTATATTAAAAAAGCATACAAACATTCCAATAATTTTATTTCCTGGAAATGCAATGCAAATAAATAATAAAGCTGATGCAATATTATTTTTATCCTTAATTTCTGGAAGAAATGCTGAAATGTTAATTGGAAAGCAAGTAATCACAGCTCCTATTTTAAAAAACTCTTCAATTGAAATTATGTCAACTGGATACATGCTTATTGATAGTGGAAAGGCAACTACTGCTTCATATATGAGCAATACAAATCCTATCCCTCATAACAAAGACGCTGTTGCAACATGTACAGCAATGGCTGGAGAAATGTTAGGTTTAAGTCTAATATTTATGGATGGTGGTAGTGGCGCGGAAGTACCAATTTCAGAAAATATGATTGCAGCTGTTAGTAAAGCCATAAATGTACCTTTAATAATTGGCGGAGGCATCTCTTCTTCTGAAAAAGCAATTGCTAATTGCCATGCTGGAGCAGATATCATTGTTGTTGGAAATGCAATAGAAAAAAATACAAGTTTGATATATGAAATTGGCAGCGCAATAAAACAATATAAAGCAATTTAATTTGAATGTTAGAAAAAATATACTATTTAATTTAGGTAATGAATTTTTGTATTCTTTGTAATATGATATTTAACTGGAATGTAATTGAATTTATTGCGGTTATTTTTTCTATAATATATGTTCTCTTAGCAGCAAAAAAAAATATATGGTGCTGGCTTTTTGCAGCATTTAGTGTCTTGATTTATACCTATTTATGCTTCAATGCTCAATTATACATGGAAACTATTTTACAATGTTTTTATTTAATTATGGCATTTTATGGCTATTATAATTGGTCGAAAAATAGTTCTAAATCTTATAAAATAAAGATAATTGAATTACCTATTAACAAACATTTACAAATAATTTTTTTGGGAGCAGTCGTTAGTTTTCTTATGGGTTATTTTCTTGCCAATTATAGTGATGCAAAAATGGCCTTATTAGATTCATTTACAACTACATTTTCTATAATAGCAACATTTATGGTTGCTAAAAAAATATTGGACAACTGGCTGTATTGGATAGCGATAGATATATCATCAATATATTTGTATAATTCTAGAGATTTACATTTAACAGCTATACTTTTTTTTATCTATACAATTATCGCAATATATGGATATAAAAATTGGCTTCAAAAATTAGATTACCAATGAAGATGGTTATTACTGGGCCAGAATGTAGTGGCAAAACAACTTTAAGTAAAAAAATAGCGGATTATTTTCATGTCAAAAGAAATTTAGAGTATGCCCGGTTTTATTTAAATAAATTGACTAGAGAATACAAAAAAAATGATCTTTTACATATAGCAAAAAAACAATTAATTTCAGAAATTGATTGCAAAATACTTGACACAGATTTGATTACAATTAAAATTTGGAGTGAATATAAATATGGAGATTGTCATCATTGGATTAAAGATCAAATTGTTAAACAACAAAATGAAAACAGGGTATATTTGCTTTGCAAACCAGATATTAAATGGGAAGCAGATAAATTAAGAGAACATCCTTTTTCAAGAAATATATTGTATGAATTATATGAAAAAGAATTAAATACACTTAATCATGAATATTATGTTGTAGATAAAAATAATCCTATTAAATTTTATAAAAAATATTTAGATTAAAAATAGTGCTTCCTTTCATTTTTCCGAAATTAAAAATTTCTAAAATATAATCCCTCGGTAAGGTTTTTTATTACTTTTGCAAGAAAAGACAACAATGCAATACAACACTAGAAGAGATTCACTCATAATTCCAGAATACGGAAGGCATGTTCAGAATATGATTAATCATGCTAAATCGATTAAAGACAAACAAGAACAACAAAAATGTGTTGAAGCAATTATTTCTTTCATGGGACAAATGAATCCTCATCTTAGGGATGTTAAAGAATTTACTCACAAATTATGGGATCACTTACATATTATGGCGAATTTTGAATTAGAGATTGATTCTGAATACGAAAAGCCAAAAAAAGAAAAACTAAAAGAAAAACCTAAGAGAATGAATTATCCAAAAAACAATATAAAATTCTCTTATTATGGGAACACAATTCCTAAAATGATTGAAGTTGCTATAAATATGGAAGGTACTGAAAAAGAAATCATTACAGGCATGATTGCTAATCAAATGAAAAAATCATATATATTATTCAATGAGAGTTCTGTAGATAACAACACGATAAAATTACATCTAAAACAACTTTCAAATAATAGATTAACTCTTTCAGAAGATTTTGAATTTATCCGTTCATCATCAATAAGACAGGGAGGTAGCAATAAAAAATATTCTCAAAGAAAAAAATTTAAAAAGAAAAAATAAATGTCTACTTTCAAAGTACAAGGAGGTGTAAAACTAAATGGATCTATTGAACCTCAAGGAGCCAAAAATGAAGCTCTGCAAGTCATATGTGCGGTTTTGTTAACTCCAGAAGAAGTTATTATAGAGAACATTCCAAATATTCGTGATGTAAATATTTTAATTAAATTATTAGAAGACTTAAATGTTAGAATTAATAAAATTAATTCATCTACTTACAGTTTTAAAGCCGACAATGTTAATATAAAATATTTAACTTCTTCAAAATACAAAATACAAAGTAGCAAAATAAGAGGATCTATTATGATGACAGGTCCTTTGCTTGCTAGATTTGGTAAAGGATACATTCCAAAACCTGGTGGAGATAAAATAGGGAGAAGAAGAGTAGATACTCATTTTATTGGATTTGAAAAATTAGGTGCAGAGTTTATATATGATAAAAAAGAAGAGTTTTACAGAGTATATGGAGATAAATTAAAAGGCACAAATATGCATTTAGAGGAGGCTTCTGTTACTGGAACTGCAAATATAATTATGACTGCAGTTATGGCAAGCGGTAAAACTACTATATACAATGCTGCATGCGAACCTTACATACAACAATTGTGTACTATGCTAAATTTGATGGGGGCAAAAATATCTGGCATTGGATCAAATCTTTTATATATTGAAGGTGTTAAATATTTATCTGGATGCAAACATAAGATACTTCCAGACATGATTGAAATAGGTTCTTTTATTGGACTTGCTGCAATTACAAGATCAGAATTAACCATAAAAAATGTCAGTTATAAAAACTTAGGTTTAATCCCTAGTGTTTTTAAAAAGCTAGGAATTCAAATAGAGAAAAGAGGAGATGATATATTTGTTCCAGCTCAAGAAGAATATCAAGTTGTTTCTTATATTGATGGCTCAATATTAACTATATCAGATGCTCCATGGCCAGGATTTACGCCAGATTTGTTAAGCATAATTTTAGTTGTTGCTGCTCAAGCAAATGGATCAGTTTTAATTCATCAAAAAATGTTTGAATCTAGATTATTTTTTGTAGATAAATTAATTGATATGGGGGCCCAAATAATATTATGTGATCCACATAGAGCCACAGTTATTGGTTTAAATCACAAAACAAAATTTAAAGCAACAACAATGTCTTCTCCTGATATAAGAGCCGGAGTTTCATTATTACTTGCCGCATTAGCTGCAGATGGAGAAAGCATAATTAATAATGTAGAGCAAATTGATAGAGGTTATCAAGAAATAGACAAAAGATTAAATGCGCTTGGAGCAAAAATTACTAGATTAGATTAAATATGAAAAAAACTGCAATTTTAATAATTTTAACATACATTACATCATTTACAAGTTTAGCTCAAAAAGAAATAGAATTAAATATTGGCCTCCAAATAGGCAATATAGCACCGGAACTGGAATATGAAAACACAACTGGCAAGTTACTGAAACTCTCTGAACTTAGAGGAAAATTGGTGCTTATTGATTTTTGGGCTTCATGGTGCCCACCATGTAGAAAAGAAAATCCAAATATCGTAAATGCCTATAAAAAATATAAAAATAGCAAATTCAAAAGTGGAGAAGGTTTTGAAGTATATAGCGTTTCTTTAGATAAGAAAAAAACAAAATGGATAAATGCAATAGATAAAGACAACCTGTCTTGGAAATACCATGTTTCAGATCTTAATGGTTGGAACTCAGATGGCGCAAATAAATATAATATTCAATCTATACCATCTAATTTGTTAATTAATTCTCAAGGTATAATTATTGCTAAAAACTTGAAGGGCATTGAATTGCATAGATTTTTAGATTCGCAATTAAAATAAACTGACAAATTGTCTAAATATGTTCTTTGGCAAATTAATTGCACTATTAAAAAAATAAATATTTAATAAAATGAGTAAGAAAAAAAATAAGAAAGACAAAAAAAATATAAAAAAAACAAAAATAAAAGCTTCAGAATCAAATTATGAAGAATTATTATTAATCGAAAAAGATAAGAATTTAAGATTATTTGCAGAATTTGAAAACTTTAGAAAAAGAACAGCTAAAGAAAAACTAGAATTATTTAATACTGCTAACAAAGATATAATGACAATACTATTACCAGTACTAGATAATTTTGAAAGATCTATAAAAGCAAATAATTACACTAAAGAAGATGGTCCTGTTTTAATTTACAAACAATTAAAATCAGAATTAGAAAAAAAAGGACTTACCGAAATGGAAAATCCTATTGGAGAAAAATTAAATACAGATTTTCATGAAGCAACTGCCAATATTCCAGCTAAATCAAAAAAAGAAAAAGGAAAAATTATTGATGTCATAGAAAAAGGATATATGCTTGGTGGAAAAGTTTTAAGATATACAAAAGTAGTAGTGGGAAATTAAAATTTTATTATGTCAAATAAGAGAGATTATTATGAAGTTCTAGGAGTAAGTAAAAATGCTACCCCAAAAGAAATAAAAAAAGCATATAGAAAGCTAGCAATAAAATATCACCCAGATAAAAATCCAGGAGATAAAAATGCTGAAGAAAAATTTAAAGAAGCCGCTGAAGCTTATGAAGTGTTAAGTAATTCTGATAAAAAACAAAGATATGATCAGTTTGGTCATGCAGGACTTGGAGGTGGTGCAGGTGGTGGATTTGGAGGTGGAATGAATATGGAGGATATATTTAGTCAATTTGGTGATATTTTTGGAGGGGGAGGTTTTGGAGGTTTTGGAGGCGGTGGTCGACGAGTTTTAAAAGGTTCTAATTTAAGAATACGTGTCCAACTAAATCTAGAACAAATAAATGAAGGTGTAAAGAAAAAAATTAAAGTTGATAGATTAGTAAATTCAGAAAATGTAACATTTAAAACATGTTCATACTGTAATGGAACAGGCCAGGTTACAAGAGTAAGTAATACTATTTTAGGTCAAATGCAAACATCATCAACCTGTAGTAATTGTAATGGTATTGGAAAAATGGTTGATAATAAACCTAAAGATTCTGATGCAAATGGGCAGATTAGAAAAAACGAAACAGTTGAGATAAATATTCCAGCTGGTGTAGAAGATGGAATGCAATTAAAAGTGAGTGGCAAAGGAAATGCTGCACCTTTTGATGGAGTGAATGGAGATTTAATTGTTGTAATATCTATTGAAGAACACCCTTACTTAAAAAGAGAGGGAAATAATTTGCACTATGATCATTACATTAGCTTTTCTGAGGCTGCACTAGGAAGTTCAGTAGAAATACCAACTATAAGTGGAAAAGTTAAAATACAATTGCAAAATGGGTTACAAAGCGGAAAAATATTAAGATTAAAATCTAAAGGATTACCTTCTATAAATAGCTATGGAAAAGGCGATCTATTAATTCATATAAATGTATGGACCCCTCAGACACTATCTAAGGAAGAAAAAAATTTCTTTGAAAGTGCTAAAAAATCAGATAATTTTCAACCAAACCCTTCAAAAAAAGACAAATCATTCTTTGATAGAGTGAAAGAAATGTTCAACTAACTAATGAAAGACTATATAATTAAAGGTGAGAATATAGTCAAACAGTATGGAAAACATATTGCATTAAACAATATAAATATTTCTATCCCTAAAGGATCTATTTATGGATTACTTGGACCTAATGGGGCTGGTAAAACAACATTAATGCGTATTTTAAATCAAATTATAATGCCTGATAGTGGAAAAATAATATTTGATAAAAAACCCCTTCAAAAAAAACATGTCGCAGAAATAGGTTATTTACCAGAAGAAAGGGGCCTTTATAAAAAAATGAAGGTCGGAGAACAGGCTTTATACCTTGCTCAGCTAAAAGGAATGCATTATACACAAGCAAAAAAAACACTACTAACTTGGTTTGAAAAATTTAATATTTTAGGTTGGTGGGATAAAAAGATAGAAAATTTGAGTAAAGGAATGGCTCAAAAAATACAATTTATAGTAACGATAATACATAAACCAAAATTACTGATTTTTGATGAACCATTCAGTGGCTTTGATCCAATTAATGCCTCTGTTATCAAAAATGAGATTATAAATCTTAAAAATAATGGAACTACTATTATCTTTTCTACTCATAGAATGGAGTCAGTTGAAGAAATATGCGATTATATATGCTTGGTTAATAATGCTAAAACTATTTTAGAAGGTTCATTAACAGATATCAAGAATAAATACGAAAATAACACCTATGAAGTTGTTATAAATAACGGTCTATTAACAGACACTCAATATTATAAAATATTAGAAAAAAATCGAAACAAATATAATATTCAACTTTCTGACAATATAGATCAAAAAGCATTTTTTGAGCTAATTACAAAAGAGACTGAAATTCTTTCTTTTAACAAAAAAACTGCTACAGTTGAAGATATTTTCTTAAAATCTGTAAGAAATGAATAAAATTTGGCTAATTATAAAAAGAGAATATTTAGTAAGAGTTAGAAAAAAATCTTTTATTATTATGACTTTTCTGGCACCATTATTAATGGCCGGCATCATGATAGTCCCGTTATATTTAGCAAATGAAAATCAAGAAGAAAGAGTTATTGCTGTTTCTAATCAAAATAAAATATTAAATAATTTAGAAGATACAGAATCTATTAAATTCTCTAAAATACCAGAGTCTGAATTATTAACTTTAAAACAAAACCCAAATCAATGTATATATTATGCAATAATAATAGAAGATGAAAAAGATATTTTTACTATTTTCTCAAAACAACAAATTAGTGTAAACGTTAAGTCAATAATACAAAATCAACTTCAAAGAATTCTTGAGCATAATCAATTAAAAGAACTAGGAATAAATGTTGATTTACTAGAAGAAAAATCTAATTCCTTAATGCTAGAAACAAAAATTATAGCGCAAAACGGAAAAGATATACAAAGTAATCCAGAAATAAGCATGGGAATTGGTTTTATGTGTGGAATACTAATATACATATTCATATTTATGTATGGAACAATGGTAATGAGAGGAGTTATTGAAGAAAAAACAAATAGAATAATAGAAGTGATTATATCCTCTGTAAAACCATTTCAACTAATGTTAGGAAAAATCATTGGTGTAGCTTTAGTTGGTATAACTCAATTCACATTATGGGTTATATTAACAATTACTATATCTGCTTTTTTTGAATTAAATATGTTAGATGAAAATATTAATAATGAAACTTTAATAAATACTAATTCTATGATTATATCTGAAATATATCAATTAACTTCAGGTATAGATTTAATCCAAATTATTAATTTATTTATTTTCTATTTTCTTTCAGGATATTTATTATATAGCTCTCTTTTTGCCGCAGTAGGATCTGCAGTTGATTCAGAAGCAGATACTCAACAATTTATTTTACCCGTTACTATTCCTCTTATTTTATCATTTATTCTAATGGACCCTGTAATGGATAATCCATCAGGATCATTAGCATTTTGGATGAGCATAATTCCTTTTACATCTCCAGTGATTATGATGGTTCGTCTTCCTTTTGGAATAGATAATTGGGAAATAATTTTATCTATGAGTATATTAATTATTTCTTTCTTGTCTACCACTTTTCTTGCAGCAAAAGTTTATAGAGTCGGAATACTCATGTACGGAAAGAAAGCTACTTACAAAGAAATATTTAAGTGGTTAAAATATTAAATATTAAGTTTTTTTCAAAAAAATCGCTTTTTTTGGGTGTTTTTTCATAAAATACTAACTTTTTTTTTAATTTTTTTTATACACCTAAAATACTGATAATCAAATGATTAAGCACCATACAAACACTTTAATGTTAAAAAAGGTGGTATTTTGTTAGGTCCTATTTGTAGAAGTAGTTTATCTTTGCACCGTATTAACCAAAAAATTAAAACATGAAAAAGAATTTACGAAACGTATTAGCCCTTGCATTAGGACTAATGACTACTGTATCTTTTGCTCAGGACTGGAATGTAGATTCTAGAACGAGAATTGATATGAGTGGTGACAATGACAAAATGATGACAAACCAAAGAGCAACTTTAGGTGCTACTTGGGGTGGATCAAATTGGGGTATCCATGTTAGTAGTGATGTAGACTATTTGTTAGGCTCAGGAGCTGCTTCAATGGGTATTTATGAAGCACATGCTTCTGCTGATCTTTTCGGTATGGCAAGCGTAACTGCAGGTCGTATGGCACTTGATTATGGATCAGGAGCATTAATATCTTCAAGACAATGGAGTGCTGATAGAACTACTTGGGACGGAATGTCTTTTGGCTTAGGTCTATCTGACATGGCTGACATAACTGTTGGTTATGCTAGCTTCAACAGTGGTGGTGTAGATGAAGAAGATCAAGGAAATATGCACACTAATATTTCTGGAGAGTTCAGTGGATGGAATGTAAATATATTATACATGACAAATACTGCTTCTGACGATGCTGCAACTGGTATTGACATCTCTGGTGGTATAATGGGAGCTTCTGTAAATGCTTCTATGAATACTGACTTTGACGGAAATGAAATGACTTCTTATGGTCTTTCTTACGCTGTTAATGATGACATGTCTGTAAGTGTTGGTATGACTTCTTATGGAGATGACAATGGTTTCTCTATGGCAGGTACTGATATGAGTGGTGCTGATTGGTCAAATGGTCAAATGGCATACTTAGAAGGTAACCAAGAAATGTTATCTTATGGTTTAACTTACAACCTTGGAGGTGTTTCTCTAGGTGCTTCAATGAATACTGTAACTGATAATGATGCAGGTGCTGAAGACTATGAAAGAAACGTTATGATGTTAGACTTAGGTTACGACTTAAGCAATAACGCTTCTCTAGGTTTAAGATATGCTACTGATGAAGATGGTACATCTGACTCTAAATATACTTGGGTAACTTTAACTGTTACTCCGTAGTTTATTTATAACTATATAAAAAAAGGCTGCTATTATTAGCAGCCTTTTTTTTTGAATTATCTAGCAATTAACATATAAATGTGTAAAAAACTTTTAAAAAATGGCTATAAAAACAATAAGCTTATGTATCTTGCGGCCATTATTAACCTTTTAAATATTTAAAAAAAATGAAAAAATTATTATTAACTGCGGTGGTTGCATTTTTCACTTTGTTTGCATCTGCACAAATTATGGTAGTAACTACCTATGATGGTGATTTAGAAGGAGCTGAACAACTTACTTCTAATATGGGTATTGGTTACCAAGCAACTGACCAAATTGCTGTAGGAATGAATAGAGATGGAGATGACTATGGTGTATTTGTTCGTTATACTATAAAAGACGCCATATATGCAACTGCAACAATGCCTACAGAAGATGGAACTGATAAAGTTCAAGTTGGTTTAGGGTATTCATTTAATGTATGGAATAGTCTATACTTTGAGCCTAGCTATACTATGCCTGTAAAAGAAGATGACGTTACAGGTGATAGAGAAGGTTCTTTTAATTTTGGTTTAGGATGGAGATTCTAAAATAAAACAAAATAAAACAAAATAAAAAGACCAGTTTACACTGGTCTTTTTATTTAATATTAAAATTTATAATTAGATATATATTTTCTTGCGTTTTCAAAAGCTAATGATATACCATCTACATTTTTACCTCCAGCTGTAGCATAATGTTTTTGACCACCTCCCCCACCTCTAATATCCTTTGAAATTACATTGATTAATGATGAGGCATCTAGACCCTTTTTAATCAAATCATCTGTAAAAACTACATTCAGCAAAGCTTTATTATCTTTCTTTAAGGCTAAAATAACAACTAGATTCTCTTCATTTTTAAACATAAAAGCAAATTGTTTAATATCTTCTGAATCTCCATCATCAAGCTCTATTGCTAAAAAACGAACACCATTAATTAGATCTGTCTTTTGTAAGCAATCTGATTTTAAATAATTATATTTTTCTTCTTTAAGTAATTTTATTTTTTTATTCAAATACTTGTTCTCTAAAACAACATTTTGTAATTTTTCCATTGTACTCTTTCCAGCTACTGAAATTTTAGATATCATTTTTTCTGTCTTAAACTTAAATTGTTGTAATATTTCAAGATATTCTAAAGTTGCATTTCCAGTAATTGCATGTATTCTACGAATTCCAGACGAAACAGATCCTTCAGATATAATTTTAAATAACCCAATCTCTCCTGTAAAACTTACATGAGTTCCTCCACATAACTCTTTTGAATCTCCAAATTGAATCATCCTAACAACATCTTCATATTTTTCCCCAAATAACATAATGGCGCCTAACTTCTGGGCTTTTGATAAAGGCAAGTTATTGTGTTCTTCAAGTTGTATGTTTGCTAAAATTTTCAAATTAATAAATAACTCGATTTTTTTTATCTCCTGATCTGTAATTTTAGAAAAATGAGAAAAATCAAATCTTAAATTCTTTGAATCTACTAAAGAGCCTCTTTGAGATATATGATCTCCTAATATATTTAAAAGACTTTGATGCAAAAGATGGGTGGCACTATGGTTTCTAGAACATTGTTTTCTGTGTTCAATATCTACGCTAGCAGTGAAATTTTTAGATATTTGTGATGGTAAATTTTCAGTCAAATGAATAATTAATTTATTTTCTTTCTTAGTATCTAAAATTTTGATTTTTTCTGTTTGATTACTAATAAATCCTATATCACCCACTTGACCACCTCCTTCAGGATAAAATGGAGTAACATTAAACACCAAATGGTATTTTTGATCTTGATTTGATATTACTTTTCTATATTTAGTAATCTTAACATCAACTTCTAAATTATTATATCCAACAAATTCTTGATGTTCGTCATCATGTAAAACCACCCAATCTTCAGCAACTAATTTACTAGCTTTTTTTGATCTTTTTCTCTGTTCTTTTAAAGCCTTATTGAAATCATTCATATTAAAATTGATTTGATTTTCACTTAAAATTAAAGAGGTTAAATCTACTGGGAATCCATAGGTGTCATATAATTCAAATACATCTTCACCTGAAATACTTCCTTTAGAATTAACAATCAAATCGTTTATTCTTTTTAAACCTCCTTCTAAAGTGCGTAAAAATGATTCTTCCTCTTCTTTGATAACTTTAACTAATAATTCTTTATGGCTTGTGATTTCGCTAAATTGTAATTCTAATACAGGTATTAATTTATATAAAAAAGGGGTTCTAAAATTTAAAAAATTATATCCGTATCTAATTGCTCTTCTTAATATTCTTCTTATTACGTATCCAGCTTTGACATTAGAGGGTAATTGACCATCGATAATAGAAAATACAATTGCTCGAATATGATCAGATATTACACGCATAGCTATATCTTGCTTTGATTTATCTCCATATTTAATGCTAGATATTTCAGCTATTTTATTAATTATAGGCAAAAATATATCTGTTTCATAATTTGAATTAACTCCTTGCATTATCATAGCAAGCCGTTCAAAACCCATTCCTGTATCGACATGTTTATCCTTTAATGCTTTTAATTTTCCTGTTGTATATCTATTATATTGTATAAAAACTAGATTCCATATTTCTATTACTTGATCATGATCTGTATTAACTAAAGATTTTCCATCAATATTCTTTCTTTCTACATTAACACGATTATCATAATGAATCTCTGAGCAAGGCCCACATGGACCGCTATCACCCATTTCCCAAAAATTATCAGCTTTACTAGAAAAAATAATCCTATCTTCTGAAATAAGTTGACTCCAAGCCTTATAAGAATCTATATCTTTATCTAAATTTTCATCCTCAGAGCCTTCAAAAATAGTAACATATAATCTATCCTTATCTAATTTGCAGATTTTAGTTAAAAATTCCCAAGAAAATTTTATTGCTTCTTCTTTAAAATAATCTCCGAAACTCCATGACCCAAGCATTTCAAACAAGGTATGATGATAAGAATCATGGCCTACTTGCTCTAAATCATTGTGTTTGCCTGAAACTCTTAAACATCTTTGNGAATTTACAACTCTTGTATACTTAGGAGGTTTAATACCTAAAAAAATATCTTTAAACTGATTCATTCCAGCATTTGTAAACATTAAAGTTGGATCATCTTTTATAACAACAGGTGATGCAGAAACTATTTCATGATTCTTAGAAGTGAAAAAATCAATAAATAATTCTCTAAGTTTATTTGATTGCATATTGCTTTATTTTTATAATTCACTAGTACTTGTTAGAAATCACTAAAACTTCAGCAATTATCTAACCTTAAATCTGTAAATTTGNCCCAACTATTTTAATATGGCTAAAATAAAATATTATTATGATAAAAAAACCCTAAGCTACAAACGAATTAAACTTAGCGGTGTCAATAAAATTAAACGTATTTTATATTTTCTTTCGATTAGTATAATATCAGGTTTAATTATGCTGTTTATATTCTTTAATTTTTTTGATAGCCCAAAAGAAATAATGTTAAAAAGAGAATTATCTTACACTATAGAACAATATGAATTATTGAATTCGCAATTAAATCAAGTAGAATTGGTGTTAGATGATCTTCAAAGAAGAGATGATAATATCTATAGAGTAATATTTGAAGCAGAGCCAATAGCTAGTTCCATAAGAAAAGCAGGTTTTGGAGGTGTAAATAGATATAAGCATTTAGAGGGAATGAAGAATACAGAGTTAGTTTTAAATACTACAAAAAAAATAGATCAGATTTCAAAACAATTATACATACAAACAAAATCTTTTGATGAAATTGCACTACTAGCAAAAGATAAATCAAATATGCTAGCTGCACTTCCTGCTATTCAACCTGTATCAAATAAAGACTTGAGTAGAATGGCAAGCGGATTTGGCCCTAGAATACATCCTATATACAAAACTAAAAAATTTCACTATGGGATGGACTTCTCTGCGAAAACTGGAACACCAATTTACGCAACAGGTAATGGTCGAATAGAAAAAGTCAGAAAAAGCAGAAGGGGTTTTGGAAATCATGTTATTATTAATCATGGATATGGATATAAAACATTGTATGCCCATATGAAAAAATACATTGTCAAAAAAGGACAGAAAGTTAAAAGAGGAGAAATTATAGGATATGTTGGAAATACAGGTACTTCTGTTGCCCCTCATTTACATTATGAAGTACATAAAAACGGAAAAAAATTAGATCCAGTTAATTTCTATTATGAAGATTTGAATGCAGAAGAATATGAAAAGATGATATTTTTATCATCACAACCTAATCAATCATTTGATTAATGACTAAAAAAAATAATAAATTATTTTATTCAATAGGAGAAACTGCAAAAATGTTCAATGTTAATGTATCTTTAATTAGATTTTGGGAAAAAGAATTTGAAATTATTAAACCAAAAAAAAATAAAAAAGGCAATAGATTATTTACAGATAAAGACATCAAAAATTTAGGCATAATTTATAATCTTGTTAAAGAAAGAAAATACACACTTAATGGTGCTAAAAAGAAAATAAAAGAAAATAAAAGAAATACTTTAAGCAATATAGAAGTCATTAATAAGCTGAAAAATATCCGAAAATTTCTTAATACATTAAAAGAAGAACTTTAATAGTATTTNTTTGCTAATAAATATTTGCAAATGTAATCTTTAACACCGCTATCTATTGAGGTGAAACCCTGAGTATATCCTGACATTATAAGCTTATCCATCTTAGCTTGAGTGAAATACTGATAATTATCTCTAATCTCCTTTGGTGTATCTATAAAATTAATATTTGGTGTTACATTTAAAGTATCAAATATAATATTTGATAATTCTATAAAACTTCGCGCCTTACCTGTTCCTAAATTATAAATNCCATTATTTATTCGATTATTTTTTATAAAAATCAGAACATTAATTACATCCTTAACATAAATGAAATCACGTAATTGCTCTCCATGCTTATAATTTCGATTGTGAGATTTAAACAAATTTACCTTTGCATTAACAGCGATTTGATTAAACATATGAAAAATCACAGAAGACATAGGGCCTTTNTGATATTCATTGGGNCCATAAACATTAAAAAATTTTAACCCTATCCAATAAGGAGGTGCTAGATCCTGTCTTAAAATCCACTTATCAAATTCATTTTTAGATTTAGAGTAAGCATTTAATGGTCTTAGGTTTTTTATATTATTATGTTTATCTTCAAAACCCAAATCTCCACTCCCATAAGTAGCCGCAGAAGATGCATATATAAATGGTATTTTATTAATACTACAAGTCTGCCACAAATTTTGTGAATAATATAAATTTAGCTTTTCAAAAACCTTATAATTTGATGATANTGTGTCTGTCCTAGCNCCCAAGTGAAAAACTAATGAAATATCCTTATTATTAATTTTAAACCATTCTATAAATATATTTCTTGGTATTTTTTTATAATATTTTTTATTTTTTAAATTCTTATTTTTTTTTTCCTCTAAAAAATTATCAACTAATATTATTTTTGTAATACCAATTTCATTTAAAGCAGACACTAAGCAAGACCCTATAAAACCAGCTGCACCNGTAATNACTATCATCTAACAAAAATACATTAAAATATTATATGTTTGTAAATATGGAAAAATCTCAAAAAAAAGAATTCAAAAAAACATTAAATGCTGAAATAAATAAAACAATTAAAATAATTGAGAAATACANCNAGCTATGNAAACCTATCTCTCCTGAAAATGCAATTGGAAGAGTTTCAAGAATGGACGCNATTAATAATAAAAGCGTGGTGGAAGCTGCCCTNTTGCANTCAAAAAAAAAATTAAAACAATTAAGAGTAATAGANAAAAAAATTTNAATTGACAANTATGGTAAATGTGNAAAATGTAATATTAACATTCCTTTTCAAAGATTAATTATTAGACCTGAAAGTATATTTTGTGTAAATTGTGCCAAATAAAAAGTAATGAGAAAAAAGATTAGAATAATATTAAAATATTTNCANCATTTTTTTATTTCAAAAANCATTCACGCTATACATGGNCCATTTATTTATAATTTTTTAAACAGCATTTTAAGAGAGCATTCTGAAAATATTGAAAATATTGNNAATATTGAAAATATTGAAAATATTGAAAAATTAAGAAAAGACTTGTTAATAGACAATAGAATTATTAATATTTTAGANTTTGGAGCTGGTAGTAATATTAATAAAAACCCTCAGCGATCAATTAAAGATATTGCTAAAAACTCAGCAAAAAACAAAAAATGCGGAAAGATTCTCTACAATATTACAAAGTACTTTCAGCCTAAAAACATGCTTGAATTAGGAACCTCTTTAGGTATTAGCTCTANATANATAGCGCAAGGNAATTCTAATGGAAAGCTATATACATTTGAAGGGTGNCCTGNAACNGCTGAAATTGCAAAAGAAAATTTTCTTAAGACAAATACTAATAATATCGAAATTATTGTTGGTGATTTTAANAAAACATTGAGNCATGAATTAAAAAAAATTAAACAACTAGATTTTATTTTTATTGATGGNNATCATCAGAAAGANGCTACAATTTCATANTTCAANAANTGTCTNAATTACAGNAATGATAAATCTATAATTGTATTTGATGATATATACTGGTCTAAAGGAATGGANGATGCATGGGATTATATCAAACAACATAATAGGACTACAGTAACAATTGATTTCTTTTTTTTAGGNNTAGTATTTATANATAATGAATTATCATGAATTATCAAAAGAACACTTTAAAATTCGTATTTAATACTAAATTTGTAATATGAAAATATATACAAAGAAAGGAGATGATGGCTCTACTAGACTATTGAGTGGCACAAAAGTTCAGAAAAATAATATCCGATTAGAAGCATACGGGACCATTGATGAATTAAATGCCTTTATTGGTAATTTATATGATCAAAAAATAAATCAAGAAAATAAAAAAACTCTCTTTATTATACAAAACCAACTATTTAATATTGGATCAAATATTGCTTGTGATGATAAAGAGATTGAAAAAAATCTTCCAAAAATTACTGAAAATAATATACTAGATATTGAAAAGGAAATTGACAGGTTAAACTTTTTTTTGCCAAAACTAAATTCATTTATTTTACCCTCTGGAAATAAAATTTGCTCAAAATGTCATATAGCAAGAACAGTGTGTAGGAGAGCAGAACGAACATTAATTAATTTAAATCAAGTTGAAAAGGTTAACTCTTTATTTATTAAATATCTTAATCGTCTCTCTGATTATCTATTTGTCTTATCAAGATTTATTTTATATGAAAATGGTGATAAAGAAAAACTATGGCAAAAAAAATAAATTATCAACTCTTAATTCAATAAAAAATATACTTTTGCAAAAAACAAAGTATTATGTATTGGACGTTAGAATTAGCTTCTAAACTAGAAGATGCCCCATGGCCAGCAACGAAGGATGAGTTAATCGACTATGCAATCAGGTCAGGTGCTCCAATGGAAGTAGTTGAAAATTTACAAGAATTAGTAGAGGAAGAGGCTGGAATGCAATGGGAAACAATAGAAGATATATGGCCTGACTATCCCTCTAAAGAAGATTTCTTTTTTAACGAAGAAGAATATTAATCCACTCTCTTTATAACTTTTTTTGTTTTTGTTTATGTATTTTTACCATAGAATATGATTTACATTAAAAAATTATAAATGTCTAGTATTATTAAGTTTATCAGTAAATTGTTTGGGAATAAATATGACAAAGACATTAAGTCAATTATGCCGATAATTGAATCAATTAAGACTGAAAGTTCCAAATTAAAATCAATTAGTAATGATCAATTAAGACATAAAACTACAATTTTTCAAGATGCTATTTTTAAAAATATTGAAACTGAAAACAATAACATTCTAGAGCTTAAACAAAAAGCAAAACTAAAAGAAACTTCAACAAATGAAAAGGATATAATTTACAAAAATATTGACGAACTAGAAAAAACTATTTTTAAAAAAACACGAGAGATTCTTGATGATCTTTTGCCTGAAGCATTTGCTGTAATGAAAGAGACTGCAAGAAGATTTGCTGAAAACTCGAAAATTCATGTTACAGCAACGGAAAAAGATAGAAAACTTGCATTAGAAAAAGATTTTTTAGACATAAAGAATAATGAAGCAATATATCATAACAACTGGAATGCGGCAGGGGCTAATATAAAATGGGATATGATACACTATGATGTACAATTAATTGGTGGAATTGTTCTTCATCAAGGAAAAATTGCTGAAATGCAAACTGGTGAAGGAAAAACACTTTCAGCAACACTACCAATTTATTTGAATTCCTTAACAAAATTTGGTGTTCACCTTGTTACCGTAAACAACTATTTAGCAAAAAGAGATGCTGAATGGATGGGCCCTTTGTTTCAATTTCACGGCTTAAGTGTCGATTGTATAGATAATCACCAACCTAATTCAGAAGAAAGAAGAAAAGCTTATTTAGCAGATATTACTTATGGAACAAATAATGAGTTTGGATTTGACTACCTTAGAGATAATATGGCTAAAAGACCAACTGATCTGGTTCAAAGAAAATTATACTATTCAATTGTTGATGAAGTAGATTCAGTTCTTATAGATGATGCTAGGACCCCTTTAATAATTTCAGGACCCACCCCAAAAGGAGATAAACAAGAATTTGATGAATATAAATTTAAAGTTGAATCTCTTTTTAAAGCTCAAAAAAAATATATAACAACAGTACTTTCTGAAGCAAAAATGCTTATGAAAAAAGGAGAAAGTAAAAAAGGTGGTTTTAATTTATTAAGAGCATTCAGAGGTCTACCTAGAAACAAAGCTTTAATAAAATACCTTAGTGAAGAAGGAATAAAAACTCAATTACAAAAAACAGAAAACTATTATATGCAAGATCAAAATAAGGAAATGCACTTGATTGATCAAGAATTATACTTTGTAATTGATGAAAAAAATAATTCTATTGAATTGACAGAAAAAGGTATTGAATTAATGACTAGCTCAACTGAAGATAAAGATTTTTTTATTTTACCTGATGTTGGAAATGAAATAGTAAATATTGAAAAATTGAACATTGGAGAACAAGAAAAAACCTCAAAAAAAGAAAATTTATTAAGAGACTTTTCAATTAAAAGTGAAAGGATTCATACAATTAATCAATTATTAAAAGCATATACACTATTTGAAAAAGATGTAGAGTATGTTGTTATGGATAATAAAGTGAAAATTGTAGATGAGCAGACTGGTCGTATTATGGAAGGGAGGAGATATTCTGATGGCTTACATCAAGCTATAGAAGCAAAAGAGAATGTAAAAATAGAAGCCTCCACACAAACATATGCAACTGTCACACTACAAAACTACTTCAGAATGTATGATAAAATTGCAGGAATGACTGGTACTGCTGAAACAGAAGCTGGAGAGTTTTGGGAAATATACAAACTTGATGTTGTTGCAATTCCAACTAATAAACCTATTATCAGAGATGACAAAAATGATTTAGTTTATAAAACAAATAGAGAAAAGTACAATGCTGTAATTGAAGAAATTGTAGAGTTATCTGCTATTGGAAGACCGGTTCTTGTTGGTACAACATCAGTTGAAATATCTGAGCTTTTAAGTACAATTTTAAGAAGAAGAAATATAAAGCATAAAGTTCTAAATGCTAAAATGCATCAAAAAGAAGCTGATATTGTAACAGATGCTGGAAAAGAAGGAGCGGTTACAATTGCAACAAATATGGCGGGTAGAGGTACTGATATTAAACTTTCTGAACAAGTTAAGCAAGCTGGAGGCCTTGCAATAATTGGGACGGAAAGACATGATTCTAGAAGAGTAGACAGGCAATTAAGAGGAAGATCAGGAAGACAAGGAGATCCTGGATCTTCTCAGTTTTATGTGTCTCTAGAAGATAGATTAATGAGGCTTTTTGGTTCAGAAAGAATTGCGAAACTAATGGATAGAATGGGATTAGAAGAAGGTGAAGTAATTCAGCATTCTATGGTAAGCAAATCGATTGAAAGAGCGCAAAAAAAAGTTGAGGAAAATAACTTTGGTATAAGAAAAAGACTACTAGAATATGATGATGTTATGAATCAACAAAGAGAAGTGATCTATAAAAAAAGAAGACATGCACTTCATGGAGAAAGATTATCTATAGATATATCAAATATGATATATGATGCATGTGAAAGTATAGTAGATGAATTTTACGAAGCAAAAGATTATAATTCTTTTAAATCAGAAACAATTAAATTATTAGCGATTCAAACGCAAATAACTGAAGAACAATTTAAAGATGATTCTATTGAAAAAATTATTAATCAAACATACAATGATTGTTACTCTAATTATAAAGTGAAATCAGAAAATATTGCTGCAGTTTCTTATCCTGTTATTCAAAAGATATATGAAGAACAAAAAGCAAAGTACGAAAATATTGTAATTCCTTTTACTGATGGAATAAAAACTCTACAAGTTGTTACTAACTTAGAAAAAGCTTTTGAAACTAGAGGCGAAAGTATAGCAGAATCTATTGAAAAAAGTGTTACACTAGCAATTATTGATGATGTATGGAAAGAACATTTAAGAGAAATGGATGAACTAAAACAATCTGTTCAAAATGCTGTATATGAACAAAAAGATCCATTACTAATATATAAGTTTGAATCCTTTAATTTATTTAAAGAACTAATAACCAAGATAAATAAAGATATTGTTTCTTTCTTAATCAAATGTAGCTTGCCAACTGATACGCAAGCTCAAAAAGATGTTCATCAAAGACAAGAAAATCTACAGACTAGTAGGCCAGAAGAAGTTTTAAATAAACAACAAAATCAAGAAACTAGAAATAAAAACAAAACACAGCCGGTAAGTGTAATAAAAGAAACAGGAAGAAATGAAAAAGTAACTATAACAAATGGATCTGAAACAAAAGAAGTAAAATGGAAAAAAGCAAAACCTCTTGTAGAAAGTGGTGAATGGACCAGACTATAATACATATTTAGAAAAAAAAAGATGTGCTTGGTGTAAATCTCATCCCTTATATATTCAATACCATGATAATGAATGGGGTGTTCCTGTTCATGATGATTTAAAATTATTTGAATTCTTAGTACTAGAAAATTTTCAAGCTGGACTAAATTGGTTGACAATACTTAAAAAAAGAAAAGATTTCTCTAAGTATCTAGATAATTTTGATTATTACAAAATTGCTAATTATAATGATGATAAATTAAATTCTCTTTTAAAAAACTCAAAATTAATTCGTAATAAATTAAAAATAAATGCCCTCAAAAACAATGCTGTTTGCTTTATTAAAATACAAAAAAAGTATGGTAGTTTTAATAACTATATATGGGGATTTATTAATAACAAACCTATCAACAATAAATACTATAGTATAGATAAAATCCCTAGCAAATCTACTCTCTCTGAAAAAATAAGTTGGGATTTAAGAAAAGAGGGGTTTAAATATGTGGGAGGAACTATTATTTATGCCTATATGCAAGCAATTGGTATGATAAATGATCACAAAAAAGATTGTTTCAGGTATAAAGAGATACAACTTTTAACTTAGATAACTAAAGTCATGTTTATTTTTTATATTTTTCAAGGATTCATAAATTAATTTAATAACATTCTCTACATCAGATTTTTGTACTGCTTCAACTGTAGTGTGCATATATCTTAAAGGTAATGATATTAATGATGATGCTACCCCACCTACCGCATACGCAAACGCATCAGTATCTGTTCCTGTTGCTCTAGATGCTGCTGCTCTTTGAAATGGAATGTTATTTTTTTCTGCAACCTCTATAATTAAATTTAATAAATTATTCTGTACAGCAGGGCCATAAGTTAAAACTGGACCATCACCACATTTAGTGTCACCTTGTTTAATTTTATTTAGCATTGGTGTATGCGTATCATGACAAACATCTGTAATAATTGCAACATCTGGCTTTATACTTTCTACAATCATTTGAGCCCCTCTCAAACCTACTTCTTCTTGTACAGAATTTGTAATATATAAACCAAATGGTAAATTAATTTTGTTTTCTTTAAGTAAACGAGCAACTTCAGCAATCATAAAACCTCCTATTCTATTATCGAGAGCTCTACCTACATAAAATCTCTTATTAAGAAAAATAAATTCATCTTCATAAGTGACAACACATCCTACATGAATGCCTAATTTTTCTACTTCCTCTTTACTTTTGGCACCACAATCTAAAAAGATATTATCTAATTTGGGAGATTTTTCATTTGAAGCAGTTCTTGTATGAATTGCAGGCCAACCAAAAATTGCTTTAACCATTCCTTTATTGGTATGAATATTAACTCTTTTTGAAGGAGCAATCTGATGATCAGAACCACCATTTCTTCTTAAATATATATACCCTTCTTTAGTAATATAATGCACAAACCATGAGATTTCATCAGCGTGTGCTTCTATGACAACTTTATATTTTGCTTTAGGATTAATAATACCAACAACTGATCCATATGTGTCAACAAAATAATCATCTATAAATGGTTTAATATATTCTAACCAAATTCTCTGACCTTGACTTTCAAAACCTGTAGGTGATGGATTGTTTAAATATTTTTTTAAGAAAACTTCTGAATTATTATTAATTATATTTTTTTTCTTCATATTTCTATTTATTAAATTCTTTTAAACCTCTATCAAGCCAATCTTTGAATAATGATATTTTTCCATAATCTTGATAATTTGCAGGTTCTATTAATTGATTTTCATTGTGGTCTAGAAAAACATAATATGGCTGGGAATTAGTACCATATTTGTTAGCTTGTAATACCATCCATCTATCACCAGTTGTTTTAACTTTTGTTTTTTTACCTGCTAAAGTTGTTTCATACTGTTGGTCTTTTGGTAATTTAATCTTTTCGTCTACATAAAGAGAAATCAATACAACTTTATTAGTTAAAATTTCTTTTATTTCAGGATCAGACCAAACATATTCTTCCATTTTTCTACAATTAATACAAGCCTGCCCAGTAAAATCAACAAATATTGGCTTACCTACTTCTTTTGCATATGCAATTCCTTTTTCATAATCATGAAATGCCATGATTCCCTGTGGACCTAAATGCTGATCAGGAGTATATATATTTTGTGTTTTATTATCTTGAGTGTTTGTGTTTTTTAATCCATATGGAGATTCACTGTAATACATTGGTGGTGGAAAACCACTAATTAATTTCAATGGAGCGCCCCACATTCCTGGAATCATATAAACAGTAAAAACTCCAGTTATAACAGCTACAGAAAATCTGGAAACTGAAATATATTTTAAATCTGAGTCATGAGCAAATTTTAAAAAACCTAATAAATAAAGTGTCCATAATCCAAAAATAATTACCCAGATTGCTATAAATAATTCTCTTTCTAAAAAATGTGTTTGTAAAACCAAATCTGCATTAGATAAAAATTTGAAGGCCAAGGCAATTTCTAAAAATCCTAATGACACCTTAACAGAATTTAACCATCCACCCGATTGTGGTAAAGAGTTTAACCAACCTGGAAATGCTGCAAACAATGCAAATGGTAAAGCTATTGCTAATGAAAACCCTAACATACCTACAATAGGGCCCATGTATCCTCCAGTTGCTGCTTCAACTAATAAAGTTCCTACAATAGGACCAGTGCAAGAAAATGACACTAATGCTAATGTAAAAGCCATAAAAAATATTCCAATTATCCCTCCCCTTCCCTCAGCTTCTACACTCTTATTAGTCCATGAAGAGGGAAGCTGAATTTCAAATGCACCAAGAAATGAGGCTCCAAATATTATTAATAATAAAAAGAATGCAATATTAAAATATACATTTGTTGCCATATTATTTAAAGTTTCTGCTCCAAAAATTGCAGACACCCCAACTCCTAATGCAACATATATAATAATAATAGAAAGTCCATATATTATTGCATTAGTAATTCCTTTTGCTTTTGTTTTAGATTGCTTGGTGAAAAAAGATACGGTCATTGGAATCATGGGGAAAACACAAGGTGTGAGAAGTGCAGCAAATCCACTTAAAAATGCTATAAAGAATAAATTCCATAAACTTTTATATGATTTNTTATCAGAAATTTCTGTTACAATAGACGTTTCTTTATTGGGTTTTATAATAAACGAAAACTCTTCAAGAGGAGGAAAAACACACTGNGATTCATCACAACACATATAACTGATCTCNCCTTGAATATTAAAATCATTAGTTGTTTTTAATTTTATTTTTTGCTTAAACGTAACTGAATTCTCAAAATATGGTAATATAATTTCAAAATTTGGATCATATTCCAAAATAGGATCAGGTTCTATTACNCCTCCTATTAAATCAAAATTTGAATTATTTATAAAANTAAATGATGTCGGCCAAGCATCTACATCTTTAGGTAAATTCTGAGAATACAAATGCCANTTTTTTTCAATTTCAGCTTTAAAGTATAGTTCTATCTGATCTTCAGAAATCTGTTTTTGAGAAAAATTCCATTTAACTGGTTCTATAAT
The DNA here is from genome assembly GCA_002715565.1 of Flavobacteriales bacterium. Lineage (GTDB taxonomy): Bacteria > Bacteroidota > Bacteroidia > Flavobacteriales > BACL11. The sequence continues at coordinate 10,788 of PAZP01000017.1, read as the reverse complement.
TTGAGAATTAATTTGTCCAGAAATCAATATCAAAATTATTATTANTGNTTTTTTCATTTCTTTAATTTGTTTTGTATAATATTAACCAATTCAGCAGCCTTTTGACTACCTATAATATAAATTAAACCATCTTTATCTATAGCTTCAATTGCTTCTTCNCCTCTAGTATAAAATCTAATTTTTCCTTTGATATGTAAATTATATACCGCTCTATTTAAAATNAAATTACTATACTTCACTTTTTTTACTGAAGCTAAACTTGCAATATCTATTTTAATTCTTCTTGAGGTCCACAAGCCATCAAGTATAATTGAGTTGTTNANAACTTGAGTTTTAAAATGAAGAATAAAAAATAAAATTAGTGAAAAAACTAATATTAAAAGTCCTATAAAAAAATAAATATCTCCAGATTTATCATTATTTTCTCTCCAATAATATGCAACAAAACAAAGGCAAGATATAGAAATCCTTCTAGCAAGAGACATTTTATTTAAACCAAAATACTGTTTTTCTATAAATTCAGAATGCAACATAATAAATATTATAAAACTTCTGCAATGTACAACTTTTTTGTATTTGAAGTTACCTTGAATCTATCATCTATCCTATGCCCAACAATCCATACTATATCTNCNGAAGAGCATAAAATCCATTGCTGTTTCTTATGTATTATCGAAAATTTGTTATCAATAAAATAATCACTAATCTTTTTAAAATTATCCATGCCTAACGGCTTAAATCGATCACCTTTCTTCCACTTTCTTAAAATCAATGGAAAAGTTAATTTANTATAATCTAAATATGCTGATTTTTTTAACTTATTGATAGTAATNATATCAGAANAAGAAAATTTTAATTTAACCGGTTGATTTATATATGTGTCTGTCTCTTTAATTTTTAAATCAGTAATTATATTATGTGATTTATTTTGAATTAAAATTTTTTTTCTATCAATTAATAAATAATAATTTTCGGAATAGAATGTCTTTCCACACTGTGAATCTAAAGCTCTTATTATTTNTTCAATTTGCATTTTATTAAAGCAGAAATCCTTTAATAATTCAAACAAATATGTTCTTAAAGGTTTTAGTAATCTTAGTTTTTTAATATCAATAGTCCAAATGCCTTTATTATNTTTTAAAAATTCCTGTTTTATAGTAAGTATATGATTGTTGAAAATAGAATATGTTTCTTTCAATATATCAATTTCATAAGCTAAATTTTTCTTAAATCCAGGNTTCATCTCTTCTAATAAAGGAATAAATTTGTGTCTAATTTTATTTCTTTGNTATTTAACTGACTGGTTACTGCTATCTATACGATACTTAATTTTTTTGTTTTTTAAATATTCCTCTATTTGATTTCTTGTTACACATAATAATGGTCTAACTAAATTTTCTTGTTTTTTAGAAATACTACTCAATCCAAGCATTCCACTACCTCTAATTAAATTAATAAAAAANGTCTCGATAAGATCATCTTTATTATGCGCTGTAAGTAAGTAATTTGCAGATTCTCCTAACAATAAATTATTAAACCAGTTATACCTCAGTTCTCTNGCTGCCATCTGNATAGAAATCTTAAATTCATCAGCATAATCTTGAGTGTCGAAAGACTTATAATGTAATTTTAATTGATGTTTTTTTGCTAAATCCTCAACAAATTNCTTGTCTTCTTCTGACTCTTTTCCTCTTAAATTAAAATTACAATGTGCTAAATCAAATGAATANCCTAATTCTAGTAATAAATNCATTAANCAAACACTATCTATTCCTCCGCTAATAGCAAGTATTAATTTATCTTCTATTTGAAATAATTTATTTGATTTTATATATTCANAAACCTGTTTTTNCATTAATATTCTTTATTAAATATTTCTAAAATCGGTNTAATCTTCGTTATACATTCTTCATACTCTTTATGTGGATCAGACTTAATAGTAATTGCTCNTCCAACTCCAACTGATAAATATTTTAAATCCTTATTATATAATATACTCCGTATAATTACATTAAAATCAAAGTTTCCATTTGGCTTAATATANCCTATNCTTCCTGAAAAATAACCTCTTTTAAATTCTTCATATAAATCAATTAATTGCATTGCTTTTAGCTTAGGAGCTCCAGTCATTGATCCCATTGGAAATATTGATTTTAACAATGAACTTAATTGCTGNTTTTCTTTAACTTCNGAAACTATTGTTGTTATCATTTGATGTATTTTTTCAAAAGTATAAACTTTACATAATTCGTGTACATTAACAGAAGAATTTAATGCCGTAATTGACATATCATTTCTAACAAGATCTGTTATCATTATATTTTCCGATATTTCTTTCGAATTATTTTTTAAATAATTAATTAAAAAAATATCTTCTTGAAAATCTTCACCTCTTCTTATTGTTCCTTTAATCGGCTGAGAAATTAACTGATTATTATCTTTTCTTAGAAATCGTTCTGGACTCGCAGATAAAATATATTGATTTTTTATTTTTAAAAAACCGGCAAATGGATTATTAGTTTTTTTATTGAGCTCATAAAACAAATAATAAGGAGAAAGNAAAACATCTTCAGCAAAAAATTCTATACAATAATTCAATTCATAAATATCACCTCTTTGTATATGCTCCTTAATTTTTTCTATCTTATTTANATATTTANCTTTTGATTCTCTACAATTTAAATTAATATTNAAAAAACTATCAGATTGAATATTTTTAGAATAACAAGATTATAGAATCAACATTTTTCTTTTTCTCATATGTCAAAACTTTTAATTCTTTTCCAGAAAGTAAAAAAACATACTTAGGTATAAAAAAGGAGACTAAATTAGATTGAATTTTATCTTTATTTTCAGAAGACAAATCTTCAATTTCATTTTTTAAATCATATGANAGTGCNCCAAATAGCCAATCATTAGATGTGTTTCTGAATTTATTTAATCTATTAATTGCTTGATTATTACATATTAATTCATCTATACTATCAATTCCAGCAATCAAATCATAAGTTAAATAATCTTTAGGTAATGAATTATTTTCACATGTATTATTTGANATAAAAATTGCACTGTAATTGACTTTTTNACTATAACTTAATAGTTTTTTAGTTAATAACTTAACTGAATCAATATTATATTTATATATAAATCTCATTTTACAAAAATAAAAAAGCTAACTCATTTAATTTTATATTTTTGAAAGATGAAAAAAATATTTATTGTTCTTATTTTTTTACCTATATACTCATTTACACAAAATGACAGTGTATATAATTTAAAAAAAGAGATAATTAGTATAAATGAAGATGGAATTGATAAACTTGTATATAAATATGAACAGATTCTAAAAAACAGAAACGGAGTAAAAGGATGGAGGGTTCAGTTAAAATTTAAAGCCAAAGAATCAGAAATAATACAGNTAAAATTAAAATTCATAAAATTATTTCCTGAAATTCCAGTACTNCTTGAATACCAAGANCCTTACTATCGGATAAGNGTTGGTAATTGTAGAACAAAATTAGAAGCCTTAAAAATAAAAAATGAAATAAAAAAAGAATTTCCAGGATCATATCCAGTACCAGAAATTATTAATTTTTTAGAATTAAAANATTAAAGCATCATAATGANCTTTTGATCTCTACTTNATCAAATCCTTCNATAATATCACCAACTTTTANATCATTATAATTTTCTATAGAGATNCCACATTCAAATCCTTTTTTAACTTCNTTCACATCATCTTTAAATCTTTTAAGTGAGGATAAATTCCCTGTATAAATAACAACTCCTTCACGAATTAATCTAACTGCTGTATTTCTAGATATAGATCCATCTAGAACCATACAACCAGCTATTGTACCTATCTTCGATATTTTAAATATATCTCTCACCTCTATATTACATACAATTTTTTCTTCAACATCTGGAGATAACATGCCTTCCATTGCTAATTTTAATTCCTCTATCGCTTTATAAATAACAGAATATAATCTTATATCGATAAACTCATTTTCTGCAAGTTTTCTTGCCTTTAAAGAAGGTCTAACTTGAAAACCTATAATAATAGCATTTGATGCTGCTGCAAGCATAACATCAGATTCTGAAATAGGACCAACTGCTTTTTGAATAATATTTATTTTTATTTCCTCTGTTGACAATTGCTCCAAAGAATCAGAAAGTGCTTCAATAGATCCATCTACATCTCCTTTAACAATTACATTAATTTCTTGAAAATCACCTAATGCAATTCTTCTACCAATTTCATCTAATGTTAAATGTTTTTGTGTTCTTACATTTTGTTCTCTTTGTAATTGTGACCTTCTAGATGCTATTTTCTTAGCTTCTTGCTCATTATCCATAACATGGAATTCATCACCAGCAGTTGGAGCACCATCAAGTCCTAATAATACAACTGGTGTAGAAGGGCCTGCTTGTTTTTTATTTATACCTCTTTCGTCAAGTAGAGCTTTAACTTTTCCTGAATAAGAACCAGCAAGAACATAATCTCCTACATATAAAGTTCCTTTTTGAATAAGAATAGTAGATAAGTATCCTTTTCCTTTATCTAAAGAAGCTTCTATTACTGTGCCTTGAGCATTTCTATTAGGATTTGCTTTTAATTCTAGAATTTCTGCTTCTAATATAATTTTTTCAAGCAACTCTTTTACTCCTGTTCCTTCTTTGGCTGAAATATCTTGAGATTGATATTTACCTCCCCAATCTTCAACTAAAAAATTCATTTCAGCTAATTCACCTTTAATTTTTTCGGCATCTGCATTTTCTCTATCTATTTTATTAATAGCAAAAATCATTGGAACACCAGCAGCTTGAGCATGACTAATTGCTTCTTTTGTTTGAGGCATAACTCTATCATCTGCAGCAACCACAACAACAACTATATCTGTAACCTTAGCTCCTCGAGCTCTCATAGCTGTAAATGCTTCATGCCCAGGAGTGTCTAAAAATGCTATTCTTTTACCGTCTTCTAAAGAAACTTCATAAGCACCTATATGTTGTGTTATACCACCAGATTCTCCCGCAATAACATTAGTTTCTCTTATATAATCCATTAAAGAAGTTTTTCCATGATCAACATGCCCCATAATCGTAATAATTGGGGCTCTTTCTTCTAGTTTTTCTTCTGAATCGACAATCTCTTCTATAGATTCTTGAACATCAGCACCAACAAATTCAACTTGAAATCCAAAATCTTCAACTAACATTTGTATAGTTTCAGCATCTAATCTTTGATTCATACTAACCATCATACCTAAACTCATGCAAGTTGTTACAATCTCCGTAACAGATATACCCATTAAAGTAGCAAGTTCATTAACAGTGGCAAATTCAGCTATTTTTATAATCTTATCTGATTCGGCCTTTTTTATATCTTGCTGATCTGCAACTTGTTTATGTGCTAATCTCTTCTCTTTTCTATTTTTAACTGATGTTTTTTTGCCTCCTCCTTGAAGCTTTGCTAATGTTTCTCTAACTCTCTTCTGCGCTTCCTCGGGTGAAATTTCAATTACATCTTTGGTTTTCTTTTTCTTAAATCTTTTTGTGTCAACTTTTGTTTTTGTAATTCGCTTTCTTTTCTTTTTCTCTGAATTTTCTGGCTGATTAAATTTAGCTAAATCTATCGTTTCTCCCGTAGATTTTAAACCTCTTAATTTTTCAGTTTTTGCTTTAATAACCTCGTGATCTTTTTCTTTAGGCTCCTTTTTATCTGAATCATTTTTCTGAATTAAGTCTTGTTTGATTTCTTTTTGTTCATTATCTTCTTCAATCTTTTCAATCTTTTCAATCTTTTCAATCTTTATAGATTCTTCTTCCCTTTTTTTTATAATTTCTTCTGCTTTCTCTAACTCTTTTTCCTTCGCTAATAACTCAGCAGATAATTTTGCCTTCTTTTCAGAATCAAACTCTCCTAAAAGATCCATATAAATCTCTTGATTGACTTTAGTATTAGGATTTAAATCCTTAACTCCTTTAGTTTCTAAAAAAGAATAAATTCTATCAATACTAACATTAAATTCTTTAACTAATTTATTTAATCTTACATTTTTTTTCATAACTAAGATTTAATTATTTTAATCTTCAAATTCAGAATTAAAAATTCTTAAAACTTCTTCAACCGTTTCTATTTCTAAATCAGTTCTAGAAACAAGGTCTTCCGCACCAATTTCCAATACACTCTTTGCTGTATCACAACCTATTTTTTTAAATTCACTTATTACCCATTCTTCTATTTCATCTTTAAATTCTTCAATAGCAACATCATCTTCAAAAACTTCTTCATCCCTATATACATCTATCTCATATCCAGTTAATTTTCCTGCTAAGTTAATATTATACCCTCCTCTACCTATAGCTAATGAAACTTGATCAGCATCCATATATACACTTGCTTTCTTCTTTTCCTCATCAAGACTAACTGAAGTGATTTTAGCTGGAGACAATGCTCTAGTTATTAATAACTGATTATTTTCTGTATAGTTCACAACGTCTATATTCTCATTTTTTAATTCTCTTACTATACCATGTATTCTCGATCCTTTCATACCAACACATGCTCCAACTGGATCAATTCTATCATCATAAGATTCTACTGCAACTTTTGCTCTCTCTCCAGGTTCTCGTACAACATTTTTGATAGTAATTATACCATCAAAAACTTCTGGCACTTCTTGTTCAAATAATCTTTCAATGAATTCAGGAGCAATCCTAGAAAGTACAATGTTTGCTTTATTATTTCTTAGATTAACATCCTTAATTACAGCTCTAACAGATTCTCCCTTTTTAAAATAATCTTTTGGTATTTGTTCGCTCTTAGGTAGAGAAAGATCATTTCCCTCATCATCTTGTAATAAGATCTCGTTTCTCCATATTTGATATACTTCTCCATGAATAAGCTCTCCTTTCCGCGCTTCATAACGCTTCATCAATTCATCTCTATGCTGATCTGAAATACGGGCCATCAAATGTTGACGAATAGATAATACTTGTCTTCTTCCAAATTCTGATTCAAAACTAACCTGTTCTGAAACTTCCTCACCAATTTCATAATCATCTTCTATTTTTAATGCATCCGATAATGAAATCTGAGCAATTGGGTTTTCTACTTCACCATCCTCAACCACTTCTCTATTTTTCCATATTTCTAAATCTCCCTTATCAACATTAATAATAACGTCAAAATTACCTTGTTCTTCATATTTTTTTGCTAAAACTGTTTTAAATACATCTTCAAGAATATTCATCATAGTTTCCCTATCAATATTTTTTACATCCTTAAACTCTGAAAATGATTCAATTAAATTTTGTACTTCCATTTTATTTAAAATTTATATTAAGTTTTGTTTCTTTTATATTATTTGCTGGAATAAGTAACTCTTCAGTATTATATGATTTTCTGCCTGTTTTTTTCTTTACTTCTAAAACAAGCTCTTCTCCATAATCTAGTATTTTTCCCTTATAACGTTTTCCATCAGTTAATAAAACTTTTACTTCTTTTCCTATGTTTTTTTTATACTGATTTTCTACTTTAAAAGGAGATTCTAGTCCAGCAGAGCAAACAGTTAAAGAATAATCTTCAATATCTCTATCAAATCTATCTTCTATATACCTGCTAACTGTTACACAATGATTAAATGTAACTCCCTTAAAACTATCAATATAAATAGTAATATTATTATTTATTGTAAGAGTAACATCCACTAAAAATGCACCTAAATCATTTATCTTCTCTTCCGCTGTTTTTATAATACTATCCTTTAACATCATATAATTAAACAAAGAAGAGGCTATGTGCCTCTTCTAATTATTGTACTTATTTAGTCTGCAAATATATATTTTTTTTTTATCTTATATATTATTGTAATACTATTCTTTTGCTTACAAAAGAATCCTCTGTTTTAATCTTAATAAGATAAACTCCTTTAGGCCAATTTGACATATCAACATTTTTATCATAGATTCCATTAAAATTAGGCTTATATTCTTTAGAGACTAACTGCCCGTATATATCTGAAATAATTATTTCAAAATCATTAATCTGATCTGAAATAAAACTAATTTTAAATACACCTCTAGTAGGGTTAGGGAAAATATTTAAATTTATTGCTAAAGATGAATCTCCCGCTGTTACCCTGCTTCCTGAGATGGTTGTAAATGTATTATATGATGTAAATCCTGATGAGTTTCCTACACCACAAACTGCACGAACTTGCCAATGATAATACGTAGAGGATGATAATCCTGTCTTTGTAAGCTGGTTTGTACTTACTCCATATGTATAAATCCATCCTCCCCAAGGTTGAGAAGTTGCCTTAAATCTAACATCATATGCTGTTGCGGATGACACAGCATTCCATGTTAATGTAGCTGAATTAGAAGTAATATTTGTAACATTAGTGTTAGTTGGTTTGGTGCAAGGCGCTAATGTTGTGAATGTTTGTGTTGTTGTCCACGCAGAAACATCTGATGTATCTGCCGAACAAACACCTCTTACCTGCCATTCATATACTGTTCCTGAAGTTAAACTGTATTTTGTTTTACTAGTGTTAAAAATATAACCCATATATAACCAACTACTAGTCCCTTGAACTCTTAACCTTACATCATAATGATGTGCATTTGAAGTTGCAGACCAATTCATTGTTGCTCTATCTAATAAAATATTTGAAACATTTAATCCAGATGGAACAATACAACTTAATTCTGTTGTAAAATTAGAGCCAGTAACTTCTGAACTTGTCCCCGATGAAACACATGTAGTTGATAATTTCCATTCATATGTAGTGCCTTCATTTAATCCTGTTAAAGTATATGTTACAGCTGTACTACTAAAATTATTATTTATTGTTGTAGTATCCCAATTTGAACTACCTGTAGGTCTATATAAAATATTATATGTACTCGCTGCACTTGTTCCAGTCCAACTTAATAATACAGAATTATCAGTCATATTTGATGCAGATAAATTACTTGGATCAGGACATGGTATTAATGTCGTAAAGACTACATAACTAGTAAATCCTGAATTATTAGCCCCATTAGCAGCACACATAGTAGCAACTTGCCAATGATAGAATGTACCTTGTGGTAAAGCAGCTAAAGCTAATGAATTAGTGGTAACAGTATCATATGTCCATGCACTCCAAGGCTGAGTTGTCTTCTTGTATCTAACTCTATAACCCCAAGCACCTGAAACAGCATCCCAAGTCAATGTAGCTGAAGTTAAACCAATAGAAGTGGTCGTCGCATTAAGAGGAGCTGTACATGGAGTTAAAGTAGTGAAACTCTCCGTAGATGACCAAGCAGAAACAGAACTACTATCACTTGAACATGCAGAACGTACACCCCATAAGTAAGTAGTAGATGGTGTTAATCCTGATTTAACTAAACTAGTTGAAGTAGTATAGAACTCTTGCCAAGTTGAAGCACCCTGTGCTCTTAATCGAACATAATAATGATGAGCATTAGAAACTGAAGCCCAGTTCATAGTAGCCTTCGTTAACTGGATATTAGAAGTAGATAAACTTCCAGGAACAGAAGGAGTAGTAATTGTAACTGCTATAGAACTAGATGTAGCAGTACATCCATTTGGAGTAGTTACTGTTAAACTATAAGAACCTGATGCAGTAGCTGCATAAGTAGAAGATGTAGCACCGCTAATTACTCCATTGGCATCATTCCACTGATATGTATTAGCTGGAGATGCGTATGTACTCATTGTTAAATTAACTGAACTTCCTGAACATGCAGTCGAACTTCCTATTGACTGAACACTTACTGTAAGCTCAGGTAAAACAGTTAAATTAGTTGTAACTGTACTATCACAACCATTAGAAGAAGTCAATACATCTGTATACGTACCTGTTGAAGTATAGGTGTTACCATTTATAGTATATGAACCTCCATAACAAACAGTCTGATTATTAGTAGATGAACTACTATTATTTATTGTTAAATTTAAAGTAGCTGTACTATCACATCCTACTGCATTAGTAGTACTATACGTATAAGTTCCTGAACTTGTATATGTAGTACCATTCCAAGCATAACTATCACATGCTGTATGTGAAGTAGTACTTGTTGTACTATTATTAATTGTTAAATTTAAGGTAGCAGTACTATCACATCCCGCTGCATTAGTAGTACTATATGTATATGATCCTGAACTTGTATATGTAGTACCATTCCAAGTATAAGTGTCACATGCTGTATGTGAAGTAGTACTTGTTGTAGGAACATTCACGATTAAAGTAGTTGTTACCGTACTGTCACAACCATTAGAAGCAGTTAATACATCTGTATATGTACCACTTGTAGTATAAGTATTTGAGCCAACAGTAATACTTGATCCATCACAAATACTTTGTGTGTTAGATGAAGTAATTTCTGTATTCTCAGTAATAGTTACTGAAGTCGATGCGGTACATCCCCAAGTATCTGTAACTGTTACACTATAAGTACCCGCAGATAATGAACTTAAATCCTCAGATGTAGAACCATCACTCCAAGCATAGGTGTAACTACCACTACCACCACTCACCGTTAAATCAATAGCACCTGTTGATAATCCATAACACAGTACATCTGTTGTAGAAGTAGATAAAGAAATATTACAAGAGGCTGTAGTGAAGACTACATAACTTGCAAATCCTGAATTGTTAGTTCCATTAGCAGCACACATAGTAGCAACTTGCCAATGATAGAATGTACCTTGTGGTAAAGCAGCTAAAGCTAATGAATTAGTAGTAACAGTATCATATGTCCATGCACTCC
>PAZP01000016.1 GCA_002715565.1 Flavobacteriales bacterium | reverse complement strand
AGCATGATTTAAAGAATCTGAAATAATTGCATCTTCCTTACTAAATAAGGGTTCAAAAACTCCACCATTTGCATCAAAAGCTGCAGCATACAATATAGTATCTTCCATTTTTAAAAAATGAGATATTTTTCTTTCTAATTCTTTATGTATATCTTGCGTCCCACAAATGAAACGAACTGAGGACATTCCAAAGCCATGAGTATCTAATGTATCTTTTGCTGCCTGAATAATATCGGGATGTGAAGATAATCCAAGATAATTATTAGCACAGAAATTAAGAACGGTTTCTCCTGAACTTACTCGTATAGTAGCACCTTGTGGGTTAACTATAATACGCTCATTTTTATAAAGACCATCTTGCTTTATATTATTTAATTCTGCTTGTAGTTTTTGTTGCAACTTTCCAATCATAAAAAGTATTTTATTATTACAAAAATACAGAAAAGTGATAAATTATTGCTTTTGCCAAATTGTTTCTGGACCAGCAGCGCCAATTCTAAGTTTGCCGTTTTTATAAAATTCAAAATAGCCGACATTTGAAATGAAAACATGATTTTTCTTTATTGGATAATAGTGATGATCTTTAACACGATTAAAGTAATATAATGGTACTTTTTGTTTTTCATCCTTAATTAAAAACATTAAACTATCTCGAATCCCAATTTCTAAAACTGAATTTTTAACATAGTATTTTGGAAACCATGTACCCATTTCCCCATCAACTAATTTATACTTACCAACATAATTTATAGAAATTGTGTCATTTAAAATATATGTAATGTTTTCAGGAATTTCTTCTTCGTAACCTAAAATATTATTAATTTCATTATACATGTCAATCGCTTTAATTCTATGAGATCTTGTCAGGCTTTCTAAAAGTGCTGAAGCATTAACAACTTTTTGAACTAAAGATTTATAATATGCATTGTCAACAAAAAATTCTACTTGAGCATTACTAGTCTCTCCATAATAACTATCTAACCAAAACCACTTACCTAAAGTTAGTTCATCGTGTATACTCCATATTACATTTTTAAAATTTTTATTATACTCATCAAGATTAGGTATTATTCTGTACATTTTTTTAACTTTCTTAAAAATTTCAGAATATTTTTTTGGGATTTCATCTTTCATGTCAAGAAGTAAAGTATAACCTTCTGTAGCAATTTCATATTGATTATAAAATACAATTAATTTTTGCCATGAATTAGTTCCGCTTTCATAATACTTACGGTCTAATTTATTCATCATTACATCATGACGCATAGAATCTCTAGAGTGATAGTGTGCTATTACATTATCAGAATTATAAATATCAGATTCTAAATTTTGCTGTACAATTCTTAATGTAGCCTCGAATTGTTTTTCAAAATTTTGAGTGGCATTCCATCTATCAATATATAATGCTAAAAGAATTCCTAATACAACCATAAACAACTCGGTTATTGCAAGCAAAAAAGTAGATCTTGTAAAAGAAATTTCAGGCTCTTTTTTAAAACTATTTTTTATAGATTTAAACCGATTAGTAAGAAATTTTAGTAGAAGCACTAAACAATTCCTTGATCTAGCATTGCATCAGCAACTTTTACAAATCCAGCAATATTTGCTCCTTTAACATAATCAATATAATCTCCTTGACGGCCATATTTTACACAAGAGTGATGTATATCGTTCATTATTTGCTTTAATTTAGAATCAACTTCTTCTCTAGTCCAGCTCATGCGTAAAGAATTTTGACTCATTTCTAATCCTGAAGTTGCTACCCCTCCAGCATTTGATGCTTTACCAGGGGCAAATAGTATTTTTGAATTTTGAAAAACTGTAATAGCCTCTGGAGTTGATGGCATATTAGCTCCTTCAGCCACACAAATACAGCCATTTTTAATTAATTGATTTGCTTCTTTTTCATTTAATTCATTTTGCGTCGCACAAGGTAATGCAATATCACATTTAATATTCCAAGGACGTCCTTCTTGAAATGCACATCCGTATTTTTTTGCATATTCATTTATCCTTCCTCTTTTAATGTTTTTTAATTCCATTATAAACTTTAATTTATCAGAATCTATACCTTCAGGGTCATATATATATCCTGAAGAATCTGAAAGTGCTACAACCTTTCCTCCTAGTTCATTAACTTTTTCACAGGCATATTGAGCCACATTACCTGATCCAGATATTACAACTGTTTTCCCACTTATTGTATCGTTCTTTTCAAACAGCATATTTTGCGCAAAATATACTGTTCCATATCCTGTAGCTTCTGGTCTAATTAATGACCCTCCCCAATTTATTCCTTTGCCAGTAAGAACTCCTGTAAATTCATTTCTTATTCTCTTGTATTGACCAAACATATATCCTATTTCTCTTGCTCCCACACCAATATCTCCTGCAGGAACATCCGTATTGGGTCCTATATGCTTGCACAATTCCGTCATATAAGATTGGCAAAATTTCATAACTTCATTGTCTGATTTTCCTTTAGGATTAAAATCTGAACCACCTTTACCTCCACCCATAGGCAGTGTTGTTAAAGAGTTTTTAAAAACCTGTTCAAATCCTAAGAACTTTAAAATAGATAAATTAACTGATGGATGGAACCTTAAACCTCCTTTGTAGGGACCTATTGCTGAATTAAATTCAATTCGGTATCCTCTATTTACCTCTGTTTTTCCTTGATCATTTAACCATGGAACTCTAAAAATGATTACCCTCTCAGGCTCAACCATTCTTTCAAGTAGCATTTTATTATTATATTTTGGGTTTTCTTGCATAAATGGGATTATAGCTTCTGCCACCTCCTCAACCGCCTGCAAAAATTCAGTTTCTCCCTCATTATGACGGGCAACCTCTTGCATGAAATCATGAATCATCTTTTCCATTTTAATTCGATTTTGATTATTTTAATAGCAAATGTATATTATTTTTAAATAACTGTATATATTCTATTACAAAACCTAGACGTTATTTCAAACTTTTTATATTTGCTCAATAATATTTATAAATATGAAAAATATATATTTAGTTATTATTTTTTTAATCCTAACAATTAGCTCCAATGCACAAAGTATTAGTGGCAAAATTATTGATAAAGAAACTGAAGAAGAGTTAATCGGTGTTAATGTTATAGTAAATAACAATGGAGAAGGAACTGCAACAGATATATTTGGTAAATATAATTTAAATATTAGTAAAGGAAAACATATAATCACATATAAATATATAGGTTACAAAGAACAAACAGTTAATCTAAATATTCAAGATTCAGAAAATAAAATTATAAATATTTCTTTACTGAAAGATGTAAAAGAATTAAGCACCGTAGTGATTTCTGCTGGTAGATTTGAGCAAAAAATTGAAGAAATTACAGTCTCAATGGAGGTGATTAAACCTAACTTAATTGAAAATAAAAACACAACAGATATTCAAACTGCTATGGATCAAGTGCCTGGAGTAAATATTACAGATGGCCAAGCTAATATTAGAGGGGGTAGCGGATGGAGCTATGGGGCTGGAACAAGAGTATTGGTTATGGTAGATGACATGCCTCTTATATCAGGAGATGCGGGTCAAGTTCAATGGAAGCTAATTGCTACTGAAAACATAAATCAGGTAGAAGTAATTAAAGGGGCTTCTTCTTCTTTGTACGGATCTTCTGCTTTAAACGGCGTAATCAATATACGAACAGCCTTTCCAAGTCAAAAAGATATAGATAAATACAGAGCTCTTCCGGGCTATACGAAGATAAATACTCATTTTGGATTAATTGATAAACCAAAAAGAGAGATTTTAAATTGGAACGGAGAAAAAAGAAGAGCTTTTAAAGGTATTGAATTTCTACACTCTATGAAAATTAATATGTTAGATCTTTCATTAGGAGGTAATATTTTTAAAGATGATGGTTATCGATTTGGTGAAGTAACAGACAGAAAACGTTTCAATATTAATTCTAATTATAAAAGTAAAAAAATAAAAGGCCTTTCATTTGGTATAAATGGTAACTTTTTATTTCAATCAACTGGCTCTGTACTAATATGGGAAAGTCTAGATAAAGCTTATATTCCTTTAGGAGGTGAGGTGACAACCACAAATGGGGACACTTACAATATAGATCCATTTATTACTTATTTTAAAAATAATAATCGACACTCCTTAAGAACAAGGTATCTTAAAGTAATCAATGATAATAGTACAAAAGGAGAGGATGTAAATCAAGATAATGAATCTGAAATATTTTATTCTGATTATCAATGGCAAAAGAGAATCCCAAAATACAAAACAACTTTTACAATTGGAACAACAAATGAATTAGTGTTTTCACGTTCTGAACTTTTTAATGGAAATACTAATCGATTAAATAATTCTATTTATTCTCAAATAGATAAAAAATATAAAAAACTAACATTTTCAATTGGATCTAGATTTGAGCGTTTTGAATTAAATACAGATAAAATTTACGTAATTAATGGAGATTCTACAAACAGTATATCTACACAAAGGCCTATATTCAGAACAGGATTGAATTATGAATTAACTAAACATACATTCATCCGAAGTTCATGGGGGCAGGGATACCGGTTTCCATCTTTAGCTGAGTTATTTATAACCGCAAATCAATCTGGCATTGAAATATATCCAAATCCTGAATTAAAACCAGAAAGTGGTTGGAGTAGCGAAATAGGTATCAAACAAGGTGTAAAATTTAACAACTGGATGGGATATATAGATGTTGCAGCATTTCTTATGCAATATAATGATATGATGGAGTTTTCTTTTAACCAATGGGGACCGCCAGATCCAAATAAATTATATGGAAATGGATTTAAATCTGTTAATGTGGGAAAGACACAAATAAATGGCGTCGAAATTAGTGTTACTGGACAAGGAAAAATAAATAACAACACCTCAATTAACATACTTGCAGGATATACTTATATGAATCACAAATCTCTTAGTCCTAACGAAATTTATGCATACGGATATAACCATGGTTATCAATATATAGATATTGATATAAATTCTCCAACATACTTAGATACAATAATAATAAATCAAGCTATCACATATAATAATAGTAGCTCAGACTCTACATTATTGAAATATAGATATAATCATATTGCAAAAATAGATTTTGAAATAACACATAAAAAAATAAATCTTGGCGGAAGTTTAAGGTATAATGATTTTATGCAAAATATAGATGAGGTTTTTACATCTTCTTTAATTAATGAGGGGCTACCAGGTCTATTTGACGGCATACCTGGAATAAACGATGCAAGAGATAAATTTAGTAACGGAGATTTAATTATAGATTCTAGAATAGGATACCAAATAAATAACATATTCAAGCTTGGCTTTGTCATCAATAATCTTTTAAATACTGAATATATGAGCCGTCCTGCCAACATGATGCCTCCAAGAACATACGCTTTTCAATTTAACATGAAAATTTAATGAAAGTACTTGGAATCATTCCAGCTCGTTATGAGTCTTCAAGATTTCCTGGCAAACCACTTGCAAAAATACTTGGAAAGAGTATGATTCAAAGAGTGTATGAACAAAGCAAAAAATGTGTAGAACTAAACGAATTAATTATCGCAACAGATGATAAACGAATTTATAAACATGCCTTAACATTTAATGCAAACGTTATGATGACCTCTAAATCTCATACAACAGGTACTAATAGATGTGGAGAGGTTCTTCAAAATTTAAAAAACCCATACGACATAGTAGTTAATATACAAGGAGATGAGCCTTTAATTAATCCTTTTAAAATAAAAAAAGTAATTAGTTTATTCAATAACTCAAAAACAGATATTGCAACTCTTGCAAAAAAAATCACGTCCAATAAAATTATTAAAGATAAAAATACTCCAAAAGTAATGATTGATGATTGTAATAAAGCTTTACAGTTTTGCAGAAAAATAGAAGACCCTATTAGTTTAAAAAAATACTACCAGCATATTGGTATATATGCATATAAAAGCGCTATTCTTGAAAAAATAATTAATCTACCTCAAACAATTAATGAAAAAAAAGAGAGTCTTGAGCAATTAAGATGGTTAGATCATAGATATAAAATATATGTTGGATTAACTAATTTAAACTCAATTTCTGTTGATACTCCAGATGATATTATTAAAGTAGAAAACGAAATAATTTAATTTATGTAATTTTGCTCTATTATGAATAAATCCATTGTACATTATATTTCTGAATTATTATATCTTCATGATTGTGTCATTATTCCTGAATTTGGAGGATTTATATGTAATATCAATTCAGCAAAATTGGATGCCACAAATGATGCTTTAATCCCACCAAGTAAAAAAATTGTTTTTAATAAAAATCTAACTGATAATGATGGTTTACTAATTAACCACATATTAAGACATGAAAATATATCTATTGATATTGCTACAAAATCTGTAAGAGAATTTTCTAGAAGAATTGCTCAAGAATTAAATAAAAATAAGATACTGAGATTGACAAACATAGGTTTATTCACACTAGGAAAAGAAAACAATATTATTTTTTCTCAGGATAATCTAACTAATTATAATTTATCTGCTTTTGGAATGACTAACTTAAATATTCAAGAAGTGAATAGATTGAAAGAGATGAAGGAAAAATTAGATACAAAAATTTACACGATTAGAAAAAATAATTACCTACAAAAAAGGATTCCTAGAATAGCCGCAGTAATAATCCCTTTAATGGTATTATCTTTTTTAAGTATTACACAACAGGAAAAGATTGATTCAGTATATACGCACATGTCAAATCTTAACCCTTTTACAGAAATAATAAAAACTAATATTACTGAAAAATCAAATTTAAATTCTAGTAATACATTAAAACTAGAAAGCAAAAATATTATCAATAATATTAAATTAGAGCAAAAATACTATATTATAGCAGGTTCATTTGTTGATAAAAAGAATGCACAAATAATGTATCATAAGCTTAAGAAGTGGAATTATAATAGTGACCTTATTTCAGAAGGAAAACATACTAGAGTAAGTTATGATTCATTTTCAAATAAAGAGGATGCTTTAACTGCCCTTTATCATATTAGAAAATCGAATAAAGAAGCGTGGATTCTTTCTCAATGAATATGACTGTAAAAACACCAAAAGAATCAAGGGCTATATTAACTGAGATGGTTATGCCAAATGATACTAACAACCTAAACAACTTAATGGGGGGAAGGTTATTACATTGGATGGATATTGCTGCAGCTATAACAGCTAATAGACATTGTAATCGTTTGTCAGTCACTGCTTCAGTTAATAATGTAAGTTTTGGGCATCCAATACCGCAGGGTAGTATTGTAACATTGGAGGCTAATATTTCGAGGGCATTTAATTCATCAATGGAAATATTTATTGATGTATGGACTGAAGATGGAATGACAGGTGAAAAAACAAAATGTAATGAAGCAATCTATACATTTGTTGCAGTTAATGAAATGGGAAGACCCGCAAAAGTACCTGAAGTAAAACCTGAAACGGATTTAGAAAAAACAAGATATGAGGGGGCCTTAAGAAGGCGGCAGCTTTCGTTAATATTGAGCGGAAAAATGAAGGCAAAAGATGCTACAGAATTAAAAGCACTGTTTGACAAATAAAACTATATCATTTTAATAATAGTTTCTTCAATTAATTTAGCATCTATCTGCTTGATACAACCTTCTTCACTTACCTTGCAATATGAGCCATGTTTAGAACAAGGATATTTTGTGACATTCGATATCAATTCAATTGTAAGACTCTTGTTGTTGTAAGGTGCAAATCCTAATGTAGGTTTTGTGCATCCCCAAAATGAAATAATAGAAGTATTAAAAGCACATCCGATATGCATTAACGCACTGTCATTGGTTAACAATACGTTTGCATTCTTTACAATCATAGCAGATTGATCTAATGTAAGTTTGCCGCAAAAGTTATATCTATTGGACTTTTGTGATTTTTTAATTAACATATCCCCCATTTTTCTTTCTGATTTACCTCCAAGAAAAACAATAGGCACATCTATACTTTTAATTGTGCTTAAAATTTGATCTATGTTTAACTTTTTTTGATGATATCTCGCCCCTAAAGACCAAGCAATATACTTCTGACTTAAATTAAATTCTACCTTTGTTGTATTCTTAATAAAATAATCTAAACCCTTATCATCATTTTTGACTGATAAATTAGTTATTGTGTCAAAATATTTTTCAACTACATTTTTCTTTAGATAATTATAACCAAAATTAATTAATATTAATCTTTTAATATTTTCTTTCTTAACTGAGAAATAAGGTTTAACTAAACTAAAACAAATAATTTTTGATCTTAAATTATTATGAAGATCTATAACTAAATCAAATTGATGTTGTTTGAGTTCTTTTATAAGCTCAAATAAATTATTATGATAAGTATGTATTTGGTCAATAAATGGACTTTGATTTAGAATTTCTCTAAACTCTTTTTTAACTAGGAAATGTACATCCGCCTGTTTTTGTTGCTTTAAACATCTGACAATTGGTGAGGTTAAAATAATATCACCTATTGAAGAGAATCTTATTACTAATATCTTCATTTGTTTTTTCACAAGGTAAAACTAATTAATTTATCCTAATTTTGCATTGTATGAAATTTATTGATACACATAGTCATTTATATAGTAAAGAATTTGATCTTGACAGATCAGAAACTGTGAAAAGAGCATTAAATGCAGGAGTTGAAAAAATATTACTTCCAAACATATCAAGTAAGTATACAAATTCAATGCTACAACTTTGTGTAGATTTTCCAAAAAACTGCTTCCCTATGGTGGGTCTTCATCCGTGTGATGTAAAAGAAGAAACATATCTAAATGAGTTATTACATATAGAAAAAGAAATTAAAGAACAAAAATATATTGCTGTAGGAGAAATAGGTATCGATCTATTTTGGGATAAATCAAATTTAGAGCTACAAAAAACTGTTTTTATCAAACAAATAAACTTGGCTAAAAAATACAAATTGCCAATTGTAATTCATGTAAGAGAGTCATTTAATGAAGTAATAAAAATAGTGGAAAAATTAAATGACACCAATCTCAAAGGAGTATTTCATTGTTTTACAGGTAACACCAAAGATGCTAATAGAATTGTAGATTTAGGGAATTTTTATTTAGGCATAGGTGGTGTCTTGACATTTAAAAATAGTAATCTTGATAAAACAATAGAAAAAATAAGTTTAAATCATCTTTTATTAGAAACAGATTCTCCTTATCTGACTCCTAGTCCATATAGAGGGAAAAGAAATGAAAGTAAATATATTATTGAAATTGCTGAAAAATTATCTAAGGTAAAGAATTGTTCAATGAGCAAAATTGCTGATATAACAACTAATAATGCAAAAGAATTATTTAGATTATGAAACCTAAAATATTACTAATTTATACTGGTGGAACTATTGGGATGATAAGAGATAAAGAAAGTGATACTTTAGTTCCCTTCACAATATCTGCTTTATTATCTACTATTCCTGAACTAAAAACATATGATTACATAATTGACCATACCAGTATTTTAAAACCTATTGATTCATCTAATATAGATGTTTCAAATTGGGCTGAAATTAGTAATATTATAGAACAACAATATAAAAAGTATAATGGTTTTGTTATTTTACATGGAACAGATACTATGGCTTATACTGCTTCTGCATTAAGTTTTATGCTAGAAAATTTAGCAAAACCTGTAATACTAACAGGATCTCAAATTCCAATAGGAGCGAGAAGAACCGATGCAAAAGATAATTTAATAACATCCATAGAAATTGCTTGTAGTAATAAAATAAATGATGTTTGTATATATTTTGAAAATAAACTTTATAAGGGAAATAGAACCATTAAAACTAATACTGAAGATTTTGATGCATTCGAATCTCCCAATTATCCAATTCTTGCTGAAGTTGGAAGAAACATAAATTACAGAAATAACTCCTTTAAAAAAATAAAGAAAGATTTAATAGTTCACAAAAAACTATCTGATAATGTTGCTATAATTAAGTTATTCCCTGGAATTAAAATACAAATCATCGAAAAAATACTTAAAACAGTTAAAGGGGTAGTAATAGAGAGTTATGGTGCAGGTAATGCGCCTACAGATCGAAAACTAATTAATCTTCTGAATAAAATGGTCGAGCAAAACAAAATTATTATCAATGTAACGCAATGTATGTATGGCAAAGTTATAAGCGGTGAATATGCGACAAGTAAACCATTCTCAAATAAAGATATTATTATTGGAAAAGATATAACAACTGAAGCTGCAATTACGAAATTAATGTTTCTACTATCTTTAAATTTATCAGACGAAGAAATCAAAAAACAATTAAGAAAAAATTTAAGAGGAGAATTTACTGATTAAATAATGGTGAGGTGGCCGAGTGGCTTAAGGCGCACGCTTGGAAAGCGTGTAAACAGGAAACTGTTTCGGGGGTTCGAATCCCTTCCTCACCGCAGCTAAAAAGTGTAACTCCTTGTAATCTAAAAGATTACAGGGGTTTTTTAATTCTGTTTAACGTGGTCCCCAAATCGACAATTTACAAGGGTTTTCTTTTGTATGTTATCAGATTTGTTGTCGTTTTAGAGCGAATATTTTTTTATTTATCAGATAAATAGAAATTAAAATTGAATTAAATTTGCAGACTAAAAAATAGTTTAATCTTAAAATAATATTGATGACCGAAATTCAAAGAAAAACAATAAGAGCCTTAATAATTATTATAGTCTCATTTCTATTCATTAAGTTAATTATGAGTTTTAAAAAAGATAATACTATAAATGAACTTGAAAAACATAATAGATTAGTAAATTCTAAAGTTGTAAAATTAGAAAGTAATAGGATATCTGTTCCTGTATATGGAAAATTGGTATCAAAAGAGGAAGTTAATATTGTTGTTGAAGCAAACGGAGTATTTCATGGAAATGATTTTAAGACAGGATATAAATTTATTAAAGGTGATACGCTAGGATATATTAAATACGATGAAATAGAAAGTAATTTAAATAGTATGAAAAGTAGTTTATTAAATCAAACCTCAAAAGTAGTTTCTGAAATTAAATTTGATTATCCAGAATCATTTAATACATGGTATGATTTTATGAATAAAATATCTTTTGACAAACAAATACCAAAAATCCCCGAAACAGAAAATAAAAAATTAAAAAACTTTTTATCAGGAAAGAATTTCTTTACTGCATATTTTAATGCGAAAGCTGCAGAGGATAGACTTAAAAAATATTTAATTATTGCAGAATTTAATGGGGTTTTAAGTGAAGTAACTATTAAATCAGGAACTGCTGTTTCTCTTGGTCAAAAAATTGGAAAACTTCACAATCCTAATATATTAGAGTTTGAAGCAACTACTTCAATCAAAAATACTCTTCTTATTGAAAAAAACATGAAAACAATAATTAAAAGTGAAGAACTTAATGGTGAAAGAATAGGTTATGTTTCTAGAATAAATAAAACGTTAAACCCCTCTTCTCAAAATATGAGTGTTTTTATTGAAACGAATGATAATGATTTGTTTCATGGCATGTATGTTTTTGGAGAAGTGATTATTGGAAAAGTTGACAAGACATACTTAATTAAAAGAAATCTAATAGAGGAAAATAGTGTTTTTATAATTGTTGATAATAAATTGGTTTCAAAAAAAATAGAGGTTATTCAAATTTTTGAAGAAAATGCAATAATAAAAGGTTTAAATGAAACAGATCGGATTTTAAATGAACCTATAAAAGGTTCATATCATGGAATGGAGGTGAGAATTAATAATTAATATGAGAGAGTTTATAAAATATTTTGTTAAGTATCCTGTATCAGCAAATGTAATAATGTTATTGATTATAATTTTTGGATGCATGGGGCTATTTAATTTAAGAAAAACTTTTTTTCCTGAAAGATCAGCAAAAATTATTATTGTTGATGCTGTACTGCCTGGGGCATCTCCTCTTGAAATTGAACAAATGGTAACTCTTAAAATAGAGGATAATATTGATGGAATAACTGGGGTGAAAAGAATAACCTCAAAGTCAATGGAAAACACAAGTAATATTTTAGTTGAAATAGAAAATGATGCTGACAACCAAATTGTAATTCAAGATATAAAAAATGCGATAGATAGAATTATTTCTTTTCCAGATGATATGGAATCTCCTTCTATTTCTTTAATGGAAGATCTAAATCCAGCTATTTCGTTTGCAATTAACGGAAAAGTACCTTTAAATCAGTTGAAAAAAGTAGCAGAGGAAATGGAAGATGATTTAAAAGCATTTGAAGGTATTTCAAAAATAAGAATATCTGGATATCCAGTTGAAGAAATGGAAATCTCTGTAAGAGAAAATGACTTAAAAAAATATAATCTAACATTTTATGACATAAATAAGGCTATTGCTAATGAAAATATAGATATTACTGGAGGGACTATTAAAAGCAAAGATGAGAATTTCAAAATTAGAAGCAATAACAAAAAATATGATGCCAAAGAAATATCAAAAATAGTTGTTAAAAAAATTGACGATAGAATCATACGAATTAATGATGTCGCTACTGTTCAAAGAAAATGGAAAGATATTTCTAATAGAAAATTCTATAATAATATTTCTGGTGTTGTAATTAATGTATTTAATACTACTAATGAAGATATAAGTATAGTCGCTGGAAAAACTCGTGCTTATTTAGAAAATTTCAATAATATTAATCAAGATATCAAAGCTGATATAATACAAGACAACTCTATTATTATAGAACAACGCATCGCTTTATTAACAAAAAATGGCGTGATTGGCTTTATTCTAGTTTTATTAATCCTAACATTATTTTTACATCCAAGTCTTGCTGGATGGGTTGCGGTAGCTATCCCTATTTCATTTGCAGGAATGTTCATATTAGCTTCATTTTATGGAATAACTTTGAATGTTATTTCATTATTTGGAATGATAATTGTAATTGGTATTTTAGTTGATGATGGAATTATTATTGCTGAAAATATCTATCAAAGATATGAAAAAGGTGAAGACAGAATAAATGCAGCAATTAATGGAACACTTGAAGTTTTGCCCGCTGTTTTTTCAGCAATATTGACAACTATTGTTGCCTTTTCTTTATTTTTTCTTCTCGAAGGAATGCTAGGTGACTTTTTCCCTGAAATGGGTTTTGTAGTTATTGGAACATTAATTTTTTCATTAATTGAAGGCGTCTTGATATTACCTACTCACATAGCTCACTCTAAAGCATTAAAAGGAAATCAACCAAATTTTAGATTTCAAAAAATTATAAACAAAACCACAGACATTCTTAATAAAATTAAAAAACAATATTATGCCCCTATTTTAAATTTTACTTTAAAAAATCCTTTTACCATCATCTTGTTATTTATTTGTTCATTAATAATTACATTTAGTGCAATAAGTGCTGGTTTAATTAAATCAACTGTTTTTCCTAATGTTGAAGGAGAAAGCATATTAGTCAATCTTAAATTTGAAGCTGGTTCAAGCGAAGAAAAAAGTATAAAATGGATAGATTTCATTGAAAATAAAATTCTGCTAAGTAATAAAGAAATAAGTAAAAAGTATAATAATGGTACTTCTTTAGTAAGAGCAATTGAAAAAACCTATGGAAACAATCAGGCGGCAGATCAATGGACAATNTCAACAGCCCAAAGTTCAGAAAAAAGCTATTTAAATATTCTTTTAATTCCATCTGAAGAGAGAACAATTGGAACTTCAGAAATTACAAATTTATTTAAAGATGCTGTTGGGGAAATTCCTGGAGCAGAGTCACTATCGTTTGATATAGAAAGTCCTTTTGGTAAAGCTATTAGTATTGCCCTATATTCTGAAAACAATAAAGAATTAACTGAGGCAATCAAAATTCTTAAAGATTATATGATCAGTCTTAATATGATGAAAAATATTGAAAGTACTGATGAAAAAGGATTGAAAGAAATAAAGCTTAAACTTAAAAANAAAGCTTATCAAATGAACCTTTCTACCGCTCAAATATTAAATGAAATAAGAAATGGTTTCTATGGTTTTGAATCACAAAGATTACAAATAGGAACTGACGAATTAAAAATCTGGATAAGATATAACGAAGAAGATAGAAACTCGATTTATGANCTTGAAAANATGAGGATTAATGTTANTGGAAATAGTTACCTGATTGGAGATTTAGTAGACATTGAAATTGAAAGAGATTTAATTAGNATTGATCATCTAAATGNTAAAAGATCAGTTCAAATAAATGCTGANCTNNTAAACCCNAAAATAGACAATCCAATAGTNATNACATCCAATATTGAAGAATTCATAAATAACAATATAAAGCCTCTATACCCATCTATAAAGCATTCCATTGAAGGGCAAATCAGATCNCAAGCTGAAACTGGAAATTCATTAAAGTTTACGGGNCCTATTATTCTTATTTTAATGTTAACTATTATATTATTTACTTTTAGAAGTATATTACAAACATTTGCGGTATTTATTCTTATTCCTTTTGGATTTATTGGTGTAGGCTGGGGACATTTTATTCATGATTTCCAACTTTCTATGTTTTCATATTTTGGAATGATTGCTTTAATTGGAATTTTAGTTAATGATTCACTAGTTTTTATTAGTAAATTCAATAAAAATTTAAAAGATGGTTTAAAATTTGAAGAAGCTCTAACAGAAACTGGAATGTCAAGATTTAGACCAATTATATTAACTTCTATAACAACCATTGCTGGATTAGCTCCTCTTATTTTTGAAAAGCAATTGCAAGCACAATTTTTAATTCCAATGGCAATCGCAATTGCATACGGATTGATCCTTGCTACATTATTAACTTTAATTTTTCTGCCTGCTTTTTTAAAAATTATAAATAAGATACGATTTGTTAAAGAATGGGTTTTTACGGGAGAAAAACTGTCAAAAGAAAAAAGAGAGCCGGCAATTAAAGAATTAGAAAATGAAAAAATTTAACTTTATCATTAATATATCTATATTAATTGTTTTGATAATTATACACACAAATGATGTGCAAGCGCAAAATAAATTAAGCCTAAAGGATGCCTTAGCAATAAGTCTCAAAGAAAACATAGATATAAAAATTAAAACTCATGAGCTAAAACAAGCTGAAAAACAGAAAAAAATAGGTCTTTTAGGCCTCCTCCCAAAAGTAAAAATTAATGGATCAATATCCGCAAATCAAGGTGAATCAAGCCTTGAATTTGCTACACCAGAATTTCCTAACATTGAAAATGCAACTTCAGAATCAAAAAGCATAAATGGAAATATTGAATTCAGCTATAGTCTTTTTAATGGGCTTGGTTCGATTTATACATATCAAAAAATTAAAAATCAGAGTGATTTAAAATCTATTGAATTATCAATAGAAATTGAACAAATACTATTAAAAACAGCAAAACAATTTTTTGACATTGCATTTTTACAAGAAAAAACAACAATAATTACTGATTTATTACTCGTTTCTAAAGAAAGATATAATAAAATTAAAGTGCAAAATACATTTGGAAATGCTTCAAAATTAGATTTATTAAGTGCTGAAATAGATTTGAACAAAGACAGTATAGATTTGATGCATGCTAAATTTGAACTTGATGTTGCAAAAAACAAATTTAATCAAACTCTAAATAACAGCCTGAATTCTAATTTTTATGTTGAAAATAAAATACAAATAAATAAAAACCTTTTATTTTCAAATCTAAAAGAAGAAACAAAAGAGAATAATAATAATATCCTGTTTCATCAATATCTAATTGAAATTACAAAAAATGATGAAAAAATAAATTCTTCATATATCCTTCCAAATGTAAATTTATCATTACAATATGGCTATAATAATACCGAAAGTAATACCAGTTTAATTCTTAATCAAGAAAATTTAGGCCTAACAGGATTCATTAATCTTTCTTGGGATGTGTTTGGCGCAATAGCAAATAGAAAAGTGACTCAAAACACAAGAATTGAACTTGAATCAAATAAACTAAAACTTACTTCTATAAAACAAAAAATAGATCAAGAATTTAATACTATCTTTAAACAATATCAAAATAACATTAATCTTATTGACATAGAAACAAGAAATCAATTAACGTCTGAAAAATTATTTGAAAAAGCAAAAGAAGAATATTATCAAGGGACACTAAGTAAAAATGACTTTAGATTAGCACAAATAGATGTAAGTTTATCTAAAAACAGATTAAATAAGACCATTTATAATACTAAAATTTTGGAATTAGATCTTTATAGATTAGCAGGCAAAATTCTAGAAGACACATTATAAAAGATAGTTAGCATATAAATTTATTTTTTAATAATTTAAGCATAATGTATACCAACAATTATCATATTTAAATGGCAAAGCTTTAAGATATGCAACGCCCTTAAAATCCAGCGATGTGTTTAATCGTAAACAGGTTTTGCTCATTTGAATGCATCTTTTCGATTCAAGTTGATCATCTCTTATAACAAAGGTATCAAAAGGAACTATTCTAGTGTCAAACTTATTAATACCTATATGATAAGCTAAATCTATTTCATAATGTCTTTTTTCTTTTTTTACTCTAATTGTTGCAATATGAATTCGATCTACTTTTTTATTGGATGAAACAGTATAAACTTTAATTGTATTAAGTTTTGCTGGATTATCTTTTAAAGATTCATTTTCAAAATAAATTGGTAAAAAAGTTTTTTTACATTTATTTGACGCATCAGCATATAATCCTGATTTAAGATTTGGAATTATACAGTAGTCACAATGTTGTGCATTTAGAAATATTGGTAAAATGAAAACTAAAAATATTCGTCTTAGTGGTAACATATATTATTCTAATAGTTTAAACAAATCATCCAAATTTGGAGTTAAGATAAGTTCAATCCTTCTATTACTACTTCTACCTACTGATGTTTTATTTGTAGAAATAGGAGTAAACTCTGATTTTCCAGCCGCTGTAAATTGCGCTGGATTTAATTTAGGATTCTTAATTAAAACTTTGACTACATTTGTTGCTCTCATTACACTTAAATCCCAATTATCTTTAACCAATCCCTTGCCGCTTAACGGAATACTATCTGTGTGCCCTTCTACAATTATATCTAAATCATCCTGAAATGACAAGACAGCAGCTAATTTATTTAGAGCTATAACGCCTGTATTGTTTATTTCATATTTTCCGGAAGCAAATAGTAATTGTTCCTCTAAAGATATGTATACTTTTCCATTTTTCTGAACAATGGTTAAGCCATCTCCTTCCAAGCCAATTAATGCTTTAGATATTTTTTTCTTTAATTCAGTTACCAAAGAATCCTTAGTGTTAATCATATTTTCTAAATCCGTAACTCTTTTCGATCTAGCTGCTAAACGATCTTCCATCAGATCTATATGTCTCCTTTTATGTTCGATGGAATCTAATAATATTCTTAATTGATCTTCCTGGTTAAAAAGTTCAATTTGAGATTGCTCTAATTTTTCTAATAATTCTTTCGTTTCCTTTGCTTTAGATGCTATAAGCCTTGAGTTTTTTGAAACCAATAAATCATACGTATCACTTAAATCATTATATTTTGATTTTAAAGATTTTAATGCAGTCCCATTTTGTGTGGAATCGTTTTGTAAAATATTAATTTTATACTTTAACTTTTTANTATTTTTANNCTGCTCTTCTAATTTACTAGTTAATAATAAAACTTTTTTTTCTTGATTTATTAATGATTGTTTGGTTGCATTCAAATCATCATTGATAGCATTATGTATTTTAGGTGTTATACAAGAAGGTAAGGTAATTATCGTTAATAATAATAAAAAGATATAATTTTGCATGGATATAAATTTACCATTTCAAAAGTACAAAGGAAGGAGTAGTATTTTCTAGTAGAATAGAATACTTTTCAACATTTATAAATTAAAAATTATAATTATGAAGTTATAAAGACCAGTATCCCTCTACCCAAAAATAACCACTAGGTGTTTCTTCCCAAAAACCTGGAATCCAAGTAAATCCAACCCTTTCTCTTTCCCATCTTCCTTCAACCCATATATATGTACCATAAAAAACACTCCATTTCCAATAACCATTTCTCCAAAAATATCCTCTTTTATTGTAATTAGGTCTTTGTACAATTACCCTTGGTCTTCTCGGTTTTGTTACGACAACTCTTTTTCTGTTTGGTTTTATTAATACATTTCTAGATCTATTTGGCTTAGTTACTACCACTTTATTTCTATCTCTATTTCCTTTTACTTTTACTATTTTTTTATCTGCTCTATTATTTTTTACTTTTACACTTTTTGTTGATGATCTAGAATTTTTAATTCTAACTTGAGCATCAACTGTTTGAGATAATGATAGTCCTAATAAAAAGAAAAAACTAAAAAGTAAATTTTTCATACGTATATATATTAATTATTATCTTTATAACGCAAAATTAAGCATAAAATTATGAAAAAAATAATTAATTATTTTCTGCAAGGATTATTATATATAGTTCCTATAACAGTTACGTTTTATGTTGTCTATTGGTCATTTAAAAAAATTGATGGAATACTGCCTTTTGAAATGCCTGGCCTAGGAATACTGGTAATCACTTTATTAATTATTTTGATTGGATATTTAGGATCCACAATTATCACATCTCCAATTAACGCTTTTTTTCAAAAATTATTAGAAAAAGCACCTTTATTAAAAACAATATATACGGCCGTAAAGGATCTCATGGGTACATTTGTTGGCAATAAAAAAGGATTTAAAAAAGCTGTGTTTGTTAAAATTTTTGAAAACTCTACAATAGAAAGGATTGGTTTTGTAACTAATGACGATTTGGAAAAATTAAACATAAATGAAGGAAGAGTGTTAGTATATATTCCTCACTCCTACAACTTTTCTGGAAATTTATTCGTAGTAGAAAAAAAGTATATCACTCCAATAAATGCACCATCTAGTGAAATTATGAAATTAATAGTATCAGGAGGTGTTTCTGAATTTAATCACTCATCTGAAAAATAAACAATATGAAAAAAATTATTTATATAGCCTTTTTTATTTTAACAACTCTTACAATATTTTCACAAAATACTGGTGATACAATTGTTGTTCAAACTTTTGATTATAGTATGACGTATGGAAATGCATGGGATGGAACTGTCAGAGACACCACAGCTTATTTTCCTAATAATCCAAACCTAACTTATGAGAAAATTATAATGTCATATAGTATGCGTTGCAGAAATGGACAAGTCAATACTTCAGGAGGAAATAGTGTTGCCTGTGGTGAATGGGACTATAGTTGTCATACTTATATTCATGACTCTACAAGGATTGATTCTGTTCTTTATAAAACAAATAACTATGCTATTATTGGCTTTTCTGGAAATACGTATAATTATACTACTTCTCCTGTATATAATTATATCTGGACTTTAGATTCATTAGGAAACTATTTTCTTGATACAACTTTGGTTTCTCCAGATACAATAATAGAGTTTGATATAATATCGAACTATAATAGTTTAACAAATGATATTATTGATACTATGAGTATAAATACATACTGGAAACCTTATAGCTATACATATGATACTACTGGAAATATTATAAATATTGACACACTTTCCATTGATGGCACCATTAACATTAATCAATTGACATACTATAAAAGATATCCTATGGCATTTCAAATTATGTCATTTGTAACTCCATACGGCATTAATCTTGATCTTGGGGATGAAGGTAAAACATGGTATTTTGATGTAACCGATTATTCTCCTATATTAAAAGGCAACAAAAGAATAACTGTAAGTGGAGGTGGTCAATGGCAAGAAGACATGGATATAAAGTTTTATTTTATAATAGGAACTCCTCCAAGAAATATTTTAGAGATGCAACAAATTTGGAGGCCTCAATCAAAAAGCTATACAACAATATTGGCTGATGGAGCTTTTGAGCCAAGAGATGTTATAATGAATGCCTCTGCCTCGGCATATAAAGTAAGAACAACCATAACTGGTCATGGACAACAAGGAGAGTTTATTTCAAGAAACCACTATATTAATATTGATGGAGGATCATCAGAATTTGTTTGGCCTGTTTGGACAGAATGTGCAGGAAATCCAGTTTATCCTCAAGGAGGGACGTGGATATATGATAGAGCTGGTTGGTGCCCAGGACAAGCTTCTGATATAAGAGAGGATGATATAACGTCATTGGTTACACCTGGACAAACACATGTTTTAGATTATGGTATTGTTAGTGCTGGAGGTACATCAAATTATTGGGTAAGTAGTCAATTAGTAAGTTACGGAGATATCAACTTTAATACAGATGCTTCTATTTTAGAAATATTATCTCCAACAAATAATGTACTCTATAGTCGACAAAATCCAATATGTTCAAATCCAAAAATAACTATTCAAAATACTGGTTCAAACCCTTTAACATCATTAGAGATAGAATACTGGATTAATAATGCACAAAACCATGAAATATTTCAATGGACAGGAAATCTAGGTTTTCTTGAAAAAGAAACAATAGAACTGCCAGCTAATTCTTCATTATGGAGTTCTATCGACTATTCTCAAGCAATAACAATAGGAGATGTCACAACATATGAAAATGGCTCTAATCAAAATAAATTTTATGCTAAAATAAATTTAGCCAATGGAAATGCTGATGATTATAGTTTTAATAATATGAAACATTCTACTTTTACACCTCCACCTGAATATCCTGAAAAATTTGTTTTTTGGTATAGTACCAATAATGGTATAATTGGTGGGGTTTCAGAAACTTCATGGGAAATGACCGATGATAATGGAAATATAATTTATGCTGGACAAAATTTAAATCCAAACACTCAATATATTGATACAATATCTTTAAACCAAGGATGTCACGTTTTAAATGTAGAAGATACTGATGATGATGGTCTTGAATTTTGGGCAAATAATGATGGAGGCGGGATGTTACGTTTTAAAAGACTACAAGATTTTATAGACTCTAGTTCTATTCCTATGACAATACATAAATGGATAAAAACATTTGAATTAGATTTTGGATCTTTTATAAAACATGAATTTATGGTAAAAGGAAGTATTTTAGATGTTAAGGATATAAATACACCTTTGTTTAATTTTTATCCTAATCCTACTTCTAACCATATCATTATTACAGGGACATCAAATAACAATGGTACTATTACAATATTAGACAAATTAGGTAAAATAATGCACACTGAAACTTTTGGAAAAGGGTCCTTAAATACTAAAATAAACATGGAAAATTATGCTGCTGGTATTTATTTTATAAAATTAAATTCTAATAATACTGAAATTACTAAAAAAGTTATTAGAGAATAAAATGACCTATTGTAATTCANTAATTAAATATTCTCGTTTTAAAACTAAAGAAGTAGTTGTAGGAAATATTAAAATTGGAGGCGATAATCCAATTGTAATACAATCCATGACTACTGCAGATACAATGAATACAAATGCTACAGTAAATGAATCTATTCGTATGATTGAGGCTGGGTGTAAATTAGTAAGGATTACTGCTCCAGGTAAAAAAGAAGCTGAAAACCTTAAACTAATTAAAACTATGTTGTCTGATAGAGGATACAACACCCCAATTGTTGCAGATATTCATTATACACCAAATGCTGCAGAAATTGCTGCAAGAATTGTAGAAAAAGTAAGAATAAATCCTGGAAACTATGCAGATAAAAAAAAGTTTGAAGAAATAGTATATACTAATGAATCATATGATGCTGAATTAAAAAGGATAAAAGAAAAGTTTATTCCATTAATTGAAATATGTAAAGAATATGGGACAGCTATGAGAATAGGTACAAACCATGGTTCTTTATCCGACAGAATCTTAAGCAGATATGGAGATACTCCAAAGGGAATGGTCGAATCTGCAATGGAATTTTTAAGAATTTGTAGAGATCAAAACTATCACAATATTATTCTCTCNATGAAAGCGTCAAACACAAGNGTTATGGTTTATGCCTANAGATTATTAGTGCATGAAATGATGAATGAAAACATGGATTACCCTTTACATTTAGGTGTAACTGAAGCTGGAGAAGGTGAGGATGGGAGGATAAAATCTGCAGTTGGAATAGGCGCACTATTAGCAGATGGTATAGGAGATACAATACGAGTTTCATTAACTGAAGCTCCAGAATTTGAAATGCCGGTAGCTAAAAAATTATTAAATCATTTTAAAAATTTCCAAACACATAAAAAAATTGATGAAATAAAAAATTACCCTATAACTCCTTTTGAATATAAAAAAAGAGATACAAATACTGTTCTAAATATAGGGGGNAAAAATTTNCCAATTGTTAAAGCAGATTTTTCAAATAAAAAGAAAATTACTCCAGCCTCTTTCTTTNCGTTGGGTTACAGCTNCTCAATACCTTTAGATAAGTGGCATATTTCTGAGATGGCAGCAGATTATGTTTTTGTTGGTNATANTNAAATANANTTTGAAGTNCCGGGAACTTTAGGNNTTNTTTATAACTATAAAACATGGATAAAACATAAAAAAGGGTACCCTTGTTTAACAATTAAACANTATCTAGAAGANCAAGAAAAATCAACAAAAATGAATATGATTCATGCCTGTTTTTCAGATTTAAATAATACTTTATTAAATTTAATAAATGTCGACAAAACCGCAGTTCTTTTAATAAATACCCATAATAATAATGGTATTGCAGAGCAAAGAAGATTATTTGTTAAACTTATTAATAGCAAAATTAAAACACCTGTAATTATTAGTAGAGCATATGAGAATTTATCTGAACAACAACTTCAACTTTCAGCTGCTACAGATATTGGTTCATTACTATTAGATGGTCTTGGAGATGGTATTTTTATTAATACAAAAAATTGTGGTTCTGATCAAATGATAAATAATTTGTCTTTTGGAATACTTCAGGCTACTAGAACTAGAATTTCTAAAACTGAATATATTTCATGCCCTTCATGTGGGAGAACTTTATTTGATCTACAAGAAACNACNGCCAAAATTAGAAAAGTTACTGATCATCTAAAAGGAATTAAAATTGGTATTATGGGGTGTATTGTAAATGGTCCTGGAGAAATGGCNGATGCTGATTATGGTTATGTNGGTACAGGGCCTGGAAAAATCACCTTNTATAAAGAAAAAAATATTGTNGAAAAAAATATTCCAGAAGNAGAAGCCGTAAACGCCTTAATCAATTTAATAAAGAAAAACGGGGACTGGGTTGATAAAAGCTGATTCGCAAAGTGTATATAAATATATAATTCTAGCATGATTGAAATTAAACAGTTAAATAAATCCTATCCGATTGGGAATAGCTATTTACATGTTCTTAAAGGACTTAATTTAAATATCCTTGAAGGTGAGCTAGTAGCTATTATGGGGTCTTCTGGTTCAGGTAAATCAACTTTATTAAATATCATAGGAATGCTNGATAATTATGATTCAGGAACATATAAACTTGATGGATTTCCAATAAATAATTTAGATGAAACCACAGCAGCAAAATATAGAAATCAATTTCTAGGTTTTGTGTTCCAATCTTTCAATCTTATAAATTATAAAACAGCTTTAGAAAATATTGCACTGCCTTTGTATTACCAAGGCATAAATAGAAAAAAAAGACTATCAATAGCTATGGAATATTTAAAAAAAGTTGGTTTAGAAGATTGGGCNCAACATTTACCAAATGAATTATCTGGCGGTCAAAAACAAAGAATTGCAATTGCAAGAGCATTAGCCTCCAAACCNAAAGTACTNCTTGCTGATGAGCCAACCGGTGCTCTAGACTCTACTACTTCTGAAGATGTAATGGGACTAATAAAAAAAATTAANAATGAAGGGAAAACTATACTTGTAGTTACTCATGAGCAAGATATTGCAAAT
This sequence comes from Flavobacteriales bacterium, assembly GCA_002715565.1. Taxonomy (GTDB): domain Bacteria; phylum Bacteroidota; class Bacteroidia; order Flavobacteriales; family BACL11. Next base: position 35,657 of record PAZP01000016.1, on the reverse strand, counting down.
ATGTGTAATAGAATCATCACTTTAAAAGATGGTATAATAATAACTGACATCAAAAAATAAATGATTTTTAATAAAGATAGTTGGNTAGAGATTTTTGATACTATTAAAAAAAATAAATTGAGAACGNTTCTTTCTGGATTTACAGTTGCCCTAGGTATTNTGATTTTTATTATCTTATTTGGNTTGGGCAATGGNCTNCAAACTAGCTTTTCTAAATTTTTTACTGACGATCTAATAAATACTATACGAATTTATCCAGGNACAACTACTATACCTTACAGAGGATATGAGTCAAATAGAAAAATTAAATTCACAAATAAAGATATAGAAAAAATTAAAGAATTTTTTAANAACCAAATTGAAGANATTGTTNTTAGAAATACTTTTTATAGTCAACTGACTTACAAAAAAAATGCTAATAATTATTCAATAAGAGCTGTGTCCCCTAAACATAAAGAAGCAGAAAAAACTATTATTATGAAGGGAAGATATTTAAATGCCAGAGATATGTTAAATAAAAAGAAGCATATTGTTATTGGAAGATTAGTGGAACAAGACCTATTTGATAATGAAAATGCTATAGGAAAATATATACAAAAAAATGGTAGTAGCTGGAGAGTTNTNGGTGTATTTCAAGANGAAGGAGGAGATNNTGAAGAAAGGACATCATACGTTCCTTACACCACAATGCAAAAGTTATGGAACAATGATGAAATTGATCAAATGATTGTTGTCTATAATAAAGATATGAGCTATAGTGAGTCTTTATTATTAGAAAAAAAAATAGAAAATTATATAAAAAAAAGAAAAATAATATCTCCAAAAGATAATAGGGGGATATATATCAGTAACACTGGAGAAGAACAGGAAAATTCTAGACAGTTTGCTTCAATTTTAAATATTATTATATCATTCATAGGAATTGGAACACTTATTGCAGGGATAATAGGAATAAGTAATATAATGGTCTTTGTTGTAAAAGAAAGAACAAAAGAAATTGGAATTAGAAAAGCAATTGGTGCGTCTCCTAAAAGTATCATTATAATGATTCTTCAAGAATCAATTTTTATAACCATGATTTCTGGTTACATAGGGCTTATTCTAGCTATGCTAATACTTAATGGTATTGGTGATAGTTTGATGCTGAAATATTTTATTTCAAGTCCTTATGTTGATACCTCAAATGCGATTTTTGCAACAATTATTTTAATTTTTTTTGGTGCTTTAGCTGGATATATTCCTGCAAGAAAAGCTGCGAAAATCAAACCTATTATTGCTTTACGAGACAGCTAGATGAAGAGTATATTTGATAGAGATATTTGGCAAGAAATTTTTGGCTCAATAAGTCAAAATAAACTGCGTACATTAATTACAATAATCGGTGTTTTGTGGGGGATTTTTCTTTACATCTTATTGTCTGGTATTGCAAAAGGTGTTGACAATGGATTTGAAGAAAGGTTTGAAAGAATTTCTTCAAATAGTTTATTTGTTTGGACTCAAAGTACAAGTATTCCATATGGAGGGTTTAAAATTGATAGAAGTTGGAATATTAAATTAAAAGATGTTGAGTCGCTAAAAAAAGAAATACCTGAAATACAATATATTGCTCCCAGAATTCAAAAAGGTAATTTCGGCTCTCAGGGAGCATATGTTATTAATGGCAACAGATCTGGAACATATAATATTTATGGAGATTTTCCTATTTTAAAAGTTGTTTCACAAAAAGATATATATGATGGTGGGCGTTTCATAAATGAATTAGATATTAAACAACAAAGAAAAGTTTGTGTCATTGGAGAAAGAACACAAAAAGAACTATTTAGTGATGATGTAAACCCTATAGGTAAGTATATAAACATAAATAGTATTTATTTTAAGGTAATAGGTATACATAAATTTATAGATGAAGGAGGGGGTAGTTTTGCGAATGATGGGGATATTCATGTGCCTTTTTCGACATTTAAGAGATTATATAATACTGGTGATGTTGTTGGTTTCTTATTAATTGCTGGATATGAAAATATAGATATTATAAAAGTAGAAGAAAAAGTAAAAAAGCAACTAAAAAAAATACATAGGTTGCATCCTGAAGATAATAGAGCTATTGGCGCTTTTAACCTTGGCGCTCTTTTTACAAGGATTAAAAATTTTGCAAATGGAATGTCATTCATTTCATTGATAATAGGAGTTGCAACTATATTAGCAGGTGTGATTGGAATTGGTAACATCTTATTAATTTCAGTAAAAGAAAGAACAAAAGAAATAGGCATAAGAAGGGCAATTGGTGCTAGTCCAAATCATATTAGAAAACAAATTATTTTAGAATCAGTTTTCTTAACCTTAATTGCTGGTATTATTGGTATTATATTAGGGGCTTTTATTTTGTATTTAATAAATACAGCAACTCAAAATTTAGAAGATATTCCATTTACAAATGCTACAGTTCCATTAAATTATATCTTTGTTGCGCTATTAATGATGGTTGGGCTAGGAACATTAATTGGATTTATACCCGCTGAAAAGGCTATAAGTACTAAACCTATAGATGCGTTAAGAGATGAATAAAAATTTAGACTATGAAAAACAATAAGAAATTTGGGTTAATATTTTTAATATTTGGAATAGTATTTGCTGCTACCTTTTTTGTCAAATCAAATAAAAAAGATATTACCGTTTATGAAACAACACAATTAAAAAAAACTACCATTGAAACAAAAATTGTTGCAACTGGAAANGTNATTCCTGAAGATGAAGTTGAAATCAAACCACAAATCCCTGGAATTATTGATAAAATCCTAGTGAAGGAAGGTGATAAAGTAAATGCTGGGGATTTACTAGTAAAAATCAAGGTTGTTCCTGATGAACAAGCTTTAAATGGAGCGGAAGGAAGAGTAAAAAACGCCAAAATTATTTTAGAAAATGTAAAGACTGAGTATTTAAGAAATAAAANATTATTTTCTAAAGGAATTATCTCAGAACAAGAGTATAACAGCATAGAGCTACAGTTCAATCAAGCACAACAAAATTTAAAGAATTCTGAAAGTGATCTTCAAATAATTAAGCTAGGATCTTCAGAAGGTTCTAGTGTTACCAATACGGATGTTAGGGCAACCGTAACAGGAACTATACTAGAAATTCCCGTAAAAAAAGGAGATCAAGTAATACAAGCTAATNCTTTTAATCCTGGCACTACCATTGCAACAATTGCAGATTTGAATGTAATGATTTTTGAAGGAAAAGTTGATGAAGGAGAAGTTGGCAAATTGAAANAAGAAATGGAATTAGAAATAAATCTTGCNGCGATTGAAAATAAAATATACCCTGCTAAATTAAAGTTTATTGCTCCCAAAGGAATCGAAGAAGCTGGAGCTGTTCAATTTAAAATTGAAGCTATGGTGTTTTTAGATGATGAATACATTGTTAGAGCTGGCTACAGCGCAAACGCTATAATAACAACTGCTAAAAAAGAAAATGTTGATGCACTTAGTGAATCAGTTATACAGTACGACCTTAAAACAAAGCAACCGTATGTAGAAATTGAGTTTGCAAATCAACAATTTCAAAGAAAAGATATTGAGCTTGGTTTAGCAGATGGTATTAATGTTGAAGTCATTTCTGGTATTTCTAAAGAAGATAAAATAAAAATATGGGATATAACAAAGCCTAACAAAATAAANTAATGAGAAAAAGAATAAAAAAAGCAAATATTAAATACATTCTTGTTATCTTGTATTTCTTTTCATTTTCTTCAGTTGGACAAGAAAAATTGTCATTAAAAGATTGTATTAATNTAGCAATAGAAAAAAATATTTCTATTAATAATTCATCTTTGGATTTATTAAATTCTTCAGAAAATAAAAAAATCGCAATCGGGAACTTTTTACCTANCCTGAATATCAGTGGTAATCATAACTGGAACTCTGGTTTAACACAAAATATCACAACAGGAATTTTAGAAAATCAAACAACAGAAAGCTCTTCTATTAATATGAGTGTAGCTTTAAATATTTTTANTGGATTAGAAAATATTCGNAANTTACATCGTGCAAATTTAGATGTTCTTGCAAAAAAATATCAGTTGGCTGATATGAAAGAAGATGTTTCNTTACTAGTTGCAAATGCATATTTGCAAATACTTTTCAATCAAGAACAATTAGAAGTACAAAAGTCTCAGTTAAAAATTTCAAAAGAAGAACTAAATATTGCGAAACAAAAATTTGAAAACGGTGTTATCTCACAAGGAGATTTATATGATATTGAAGCAAATTATGCAAGGGGAGAAAAAAACTTAATTGTTGCGGAAAACAACTATCANTTATCAAAAATATCATTAGGGCAATTNCTTATGCTGAGCGATNTTGATAACTTTGAAATTGAAGATAATAATTATGAAATTCCTAAATCAAAAATTGTTACTAAAACTGCAAAAGAAATTTTCAATGAAGCACTTAAAANNCGTAATGATNTAAAGTTAGCTGAAACAAATTTAGAAATTGCTATTNAAGATCATAAAATATCAAAATCNGNATTATTACCATCTGCATCTGCTTTTTATTCTTACAATTCAAGAGTTCTCATGGGTCAAGAAACTTCACTAAAAAGCCAATTTGATTTAAATACTGGAAAAAGTATAGGTGTTCAGCTAAATATTCCTATTTTAAATGGNTGGTTTTCAAGAGCAAACATTAAAAAAGGTAAACTAAATATATTAAGAAGCGAAAATCTACTGANTCAAGTTAAAATGGATTTAAAAAANACTATTTATCAAGCATTAAATGATGTAAAAGGTGCAAAGAAATCATTTGATGCTGCNAAGAAAGCAGAACTTGCTAGAAAAACAGCTTACCAATATGCAAAAGAAAGATTTGAAAATGGAGCTCTTAATACAATAAATTATTTTCAAGCCAAACAATTATTCGAAACAGCACAATCTGATTTAATTACTGCTAAATACGACTACATATTTAAAATCAAAGTTTTAGAGTTTTATTTTGGAATAACCTCTCTTGAAATCTAATTATCTCTATTTTACCTCTATACTTATAGCTATATTTTTTGCTCTCAAAATAAGCTCTTCTACCTCTTCATTTCCATAAGATAAAGCCACNCCCATTCTTCTAAAAGGTCTACTGTTAGGCTTTCCAAAAATTCTATAATTAGAAGATTTGAACTTTGCTGCTTCTTTTAATCCAATAAAGTTAGGNAAATTATTATTTTCTTTATTTGCTAAAATGACTGCAGANGCTCCATTTTTTAAAAGTTCAATTTTAGAAATTGGTATGCCTAAAATAGCACGAGCATGTAANTCNAACTGATTAAAATTTTGAGTATTTGCAAGTGTGACCATTCCAGTATCATGTGGTCTTGGTGAAAGTTCAGAAAAATAAACCCCGTCCTTATTNACAAAAAATTCTACACCCCAAATNCCATNACCNCCTANNGATTTTGTAACTTTTCTAGCCATTTCTTGAGCTTCTAAAAGATGTTTTTCTTTCATCTCTATTGGCTGCCAGCTTTCTTGATAATCACCACGTTCTTGTCTGTGGCCAATTGGTGCACAAAAAAGTGTTTCTCCATTTTCTTGTGTAACTGTCAATAACGTAATTTCATAATCAAACGATATAAATTCTTCAACTATTACTTCCATTAAATCACCTCTAGATCCTTTTAATGCATAATCCCATGCTTTNTGTATATCATTAATATTTTTAATTACAGATTGTCCTTTACCNGAACTGGACATCAATGGTTTCACAACGCATGGAATACCACAACTTGAAATTGCTTCCTCAAACTCTGAAAATGTAGATGCATAACTATAATTAGCTGTTTTAATTTTTAATTCTTTAGCTGCTAAATCTCTTATAGCTTTTCGATTCATTGTGAAATTTGCAGCTTTTGCAGATGGAACTACATGTAAGCCGTCTTGTTCATATTGATAAAATTTTTCTGTTCTTATAGATTCCACTTCAGGCACAATATAATCAGGCTTATGTTTTTTTACTATCNTGTCAAGACTATCTCCATCTAACATATTTATAACTTCATATTCATGAGCCACCTGCATTGCAGGAGCATTTTCATATGAATCAACAGCTATTNTGTGTTGNCCTAATCTTTGAAAAGCTATTANTAATTCTTTTCCTAATTCTCCTGANCCTAATAAAAGTATTTTCTTTCTCATTAAAATATTATTTAACTAATTTAGCAATNTATTTACCTAAAATATCAAACTCTATATTTACAATNCCATNCTCTTTTAAAAGATGTAAATTCGTGTTTTTAAAAGTATANGGAATAATTGCTACTGAAAAAGTTGACGNTTTAGATTCGCATACAGTTAAACTANTCCCATTAANACAAACTGACCCTTTTTCTACAGTAATTAGCTCAGTATTATCATATTCAAAAGTTAAAAAATGTGACCCCTTTTCTTTTTTAATACTCTTGCAAATTGCTGTCGTATCAATATGTCCTTGAACAATATGACCATCAAGTCTATCACTCATTTTCATACTTCGTTCAATATTAATCATACTACCTATTTCTAAAAGATTTAAGTTGGTTTTAGATAAAGTTTCTTTTACCGCTGTTACTTGATATATGTTTTTCTTTATATCAGTAATACTCAAACACACTCCATTATGTGCAATACTTTGATTAATCTTAAATTCTCTTATATTAGATGATTTACAAAAAATATTGAGATTACTACCCNCTTTTTGTAAATCAATAACTTCTACCATTTCTTCTATTATTCCTGTAAACATTTTAATAATTTATTAATTGTTCCTCCATTTCTGGTATTTCTCTATTTTGATATAATTGATTTCTTAGCTGAGGTGTAAAGCCTGCCTTCTTTATGCATTTTTGAATATTTTTTGCTGTAAATCTATGGGGAGCTCCGGCTGCTGAAACAACGTTTTCTTCAAGCATAATTGAACCCATATCATTGGCTCCCCCGTGTAAAGTTATTTGAGCTACATTAGCACCAACTGTAAGCCAAGATGTTTGAATATTACGAATATTTGGTAACATAATTCTAGAAATAGCAACCATTCTTATATATTCATCATCAGTAACATCATTATTAATTCCTTTAATATTTTTTAATATTGTATTTTCATCCATAAAAGGCCATGCTATAAAAGCTAAAAATCCATTTTCATTATCTGGTTTCATAGATTGCACTTCTCTTATTCTAACTAAATGATCAAATCTTTCTTCAATTGTTTCTATGTGTCCAAACATCATAGTTGCCGATGTAGTTAATCCTATAGAATGAGCAGCTTGCATTATATCTAACCATTCTTGACCTGTACACTTCCCTTTAGAGATAACTCTACGTACTCTATCACTAAGAATTTCCGCACCTGCTCCTGGCATGCTATCCATGCCAGCATTTTTTAAATCAGTTAAAACTTTTTTATGACTATAATTACCTATTTTACAAATATGTGCAATCTCCGGAGGTCCTAAAGCATGCAATCTTATATTTGGATACAATAACTTTAATTGCTTAAATAAATCTACATAATAATCTAATCCTAGTTCAGGGTGATGGCCGCCTTGAAGTAATAATTGATCTCCTCCATAATTTATAGTCTCCTCTATTTTTAATTTGTATGTTTCTAAATCTGTAATATAAACTTCTGGATGTTTTGGATGGCGAAAGAAATTACAAAATTTACAATTTGCATTACACGCATTTGTAGTATTGACATTCCTATCTATTTGCCATGTTACAATATTATTATTATGAATCTTTTTTCTTAAGCTATTGGCAATCCACATTAATTTTGTTGTTGTTAAATTGCGAAATAAAAATTCACCTTCCTGAGCTGACAAAAACTCAAATCTTAATGCTTTTTCTATCAATTTATTACTATTCACGAAAATCTTTAATTTAGCAACTTCAAAATTACACAATATTATGAAGACTATAATAAAAAAGAAAATGACATTCTCTAAAAATGATAATCTTATCATTTTATGTAATGAAAAAACAAGATTAGATAAATTTATTACAAAAGAAGAACATGTGTTTTTTAAAAAAACAATTAAAGAAAAACAAGAATTTACAGTAATTAATCAATATACTAGGCTAATCTCTATTGTAATGTTAAAAAACCAAAAAGCAGATAATATTATTTTAGAAAAATTAAGATTAATAGGATTTCAGTTACAAAAACATTACAAAAAAGAAAATTCTGTTGTAGTTCTTGATCTAGCTAATGCTAAAAATGAAACACTTGCAATTTTAGAAGGATTTGCGCTATCGAACTATCAATTCAAGAAATATAAATCTGACGCTATACAAAATAATTTAAAAAACATATATGTAATATCTGAAATTAATAAAAAAGAAATCAATGAAGTTAAAAACATTATCAATTCTGTATTTAACACTAGGGATTTAGTTAATGAGCCTTTTTCTCATTTAAAAGCTATTGATTTAGCTAATCGAGCAAAAAAAATTGGTAAACAATCTGGATTTAAAACTACTATTTTTAAAAAAAATAAAATAGAAAAATTAAATATGGGCGGATTATTAGCTGTAAATAAAGGAAGTATTGATGGTCCAACATTTTCAATTATGGAGTGGAAACCTAAAAACAAAAAAAATAAAAAGCCCATTGTATTAGTTGGTAAAGGGATCGTTTATGATACCGGTGGGTTAAGCCTAAAACCAACTAAAAACTCTATGGATATTATGAAAGTTGATATGGGGGGGGCTGGGGTTGTAATAGGAGCTATGCAAGCTATCTCTGCAAATAATCTAGATAAACATGTAATTGGATTAATTCCAGCCACTGACAATAGACCATCAGGAAATGCGTACGCCCCAGGAGATGTAATTAAAATGCATAACGGCTCCACAGTTGAGGTACTAAATACAGACGCAGAAGGAAGGTTAATATTAGCAGATGCTTTAAGCTATGCCAAAAAATATAACCCCAAATTAGTAATAGATCTAGCTACCTTAACTGGTGCGGCAGCGGCAACAATAGGGCATTTTGGAATTGTTTCTATGCATAAAAATGCTTTTAAAGAACATGAATTTTTAAAATTTTCTGGTCAAAAAGTACATGAACGCTTAGCAGAAATGCCTTTTTGGGATGATTACGATAAACTTATTGAGTCCGATATTGCAGACATTAAAAATCTAGGGGGATCTTTTGCTGGAGCAATAACAGCAGGTAAATTCTTGTCTCATTTTACTAACTATCCCTGGATTCATTTAGATATTGCTGGCCCAACTTTCGTTAAAAGTGAATACGGATATAGGGGTAAAGGAGCAACAGGAACAGGTGTTAGGCTTTTATATGAATTTATAAAAAACATATAGTATGTCAAATAAAAAGAAAAAATTAAAATTAGGTGTAACTTTAGGTGATATTAATGGGATTGGTTTAGAGGTTATTATAAAAACATTTAAAGATAATAGAATAAATGAATTTTGTACTCCTGTAATTTTTGGCTCAAATAAGCTACTATCTAAACATAAAAAAATATTAGAAATATCCGATTTTAATTATAATATTGCTAATTCCATTAAAGATTTGAATTTTAAAAAAGTTAACTTATTAAACTTATGGAAAGAAGATATAGATATAAATATAGGACGCTCAAACAAAGAGGCTGGAAAATATGCGTTAAATTCTATTGAAGCTGCTGCTAATGCTCTTAAAAATAATGAAATTGATGTCTTGGTTACTAGTCCTATAAATAAACACTCTATTAAAGAATCTGAAAAAAAATTTATAGGGCATACAGAATATTTCGAAAATACCTTTGATGGAAATGCTCTGATGATAATGGTCAGTAAATCAATGAAAATTAGCTTTGTTACAGGACATATCTCTCTTTCTAAAGTAAATACTATTATTAGCAAAGAAGCCATAATTAATACGGCTAAAATATTTAATACTAGCTTGATACAAGATTTTAGAATCAGAAAACCAAAAATTGCAGTTTTAGGACTTAATCCACATGCTGGAGAAAATGGAATGCTAGGAACAGAAGAAAATGAAGTGATTTTGCCTTCTATTAAAAAATTAAAAGAGGAAGGTTTAATAATATTTGGTCCTTATGCCGCAGATAGTTTTTTTACAAAGAAGAATCTTAAAGCATTTGATGGAATTATTTCTATGTATCATGATCAGGGATTAATACCGTTTAAGGCTCTGTCATTTGAAGATGGTGTTAATTATACTGCTGGATTAAATATCATCCGAACATCTCCTGTTCATGGAACAGCTTATGAAATAGCAGGTAAAAATAAAGCCAATGAAGATTCATTTAGGGAGGCTGTGTTTCTAGCTTGTGATATTTATCACAAAAGAAAAGAATTCAAACAGCTAAATGAAAATTCCTTAGATAAGTAACATTCAAATACACTATATTATATATATTAATAAATGTGTATATTTGCCGTCCTTAAAATTAAATGATGTATAATAATTACCAATTATCATTAAATGATATTTCTAAAGGTGATTTTTTACAAAAAATTAATATTAAGGACTCGTTCTTTGAAGATTTCAGTTATTCTGAGATAAAATATACAAATATTACCGCAACTATTAAATCTGAAAAAATAGGAAAAGAACTTTCTTTATCTATTGAATTAGATGGGTGGGTAAATAATCTTTTATGTGATTTATGTGCCGGTGATTTGTCTATCAAAATTTTTTCAAAAACAAATTTTATATTAAAGTATACGGCTCAGAAATTGGAATCTAATGATGAAATTATATATGTTAAACCAAATCAAAATAAACTTTCATTAAAACATTTGCTTTTTGAATTAGTAATATTATCCATTCCTAATAAAAGACAACATAATAATAATGAATGTAGCAATGAGATGGTTGAATTGATTAAAAAATATAAAAAAAAAGAAAAGAAAGTATCCGATCCAAGATGGGATGCTTTAAAAAAATTAAAAGAATAGAACTATGGCACATCCAAAAAGAAAAATTTCTAAAACAAGAAGAGATAAAAGAAGAACGCATTATAAAGCATCTGCTCAGCAAATAGCTACTTGTCCAACAACAGGAGAAACTCATCTTTACCATAGAGCTTATTGGTCAGAAGGCAAATTATACTATAGAGGTAAAGTTGTAATAGATAATCAAGAATCTAAATAATATTTGTAATAGTTTTTGTAGTTTTAAACCCTACAAAATATTGTATGAAAATTGGTATTGATATTATGGGAGGGGACTTTGCGCCCAATAAAACTATTGAAGGAGCAATTTTAGCTTTAAATGAACTATCCCCCGAAACCAAATTATTTTTATTTGGAAAAGAAGAAAAAATTAGAGAAAATCTAGAAATCAATAAGTACGAACACCCCTCAATGAAAATTATTAATTGTTCTGAAATTATTGAAATGGGGGACCATCCAACAAAGTCATTTAAACAAAAACCAAATTCAAGTATAAGCAAAGGTTTTGAATATTTAGCTAACGGAAAAATAGATGGATTTGCCTCCGCTGGAAATACTGGAGCAATGTTCGTTGGTGGTTATTATTCTGTTAAAGCTGTTAGTGGTGTTATACGACCATGCATATCTGTAATGTTACCTAAAAAAGAAGGTGGATGGACAGTTTTATTAGACGTTGGAGCAAATGCAGATTGTAAAGCTGACGTTCTTTATCAATTTGGAATTCTTGGTTCACTTTTTTCTAAAAATATATGTAATGTAAAAAATCCAAGGGTTAGTTTATTAAATGTTGGTGAAGAAAAATCAAAAGGTAATATGCTGGCACAATCTGCATACTCTTTAATGGAGGGGTCTTTAGATTTTAACTTTGTTGGAAATATAGAATCTCGTGATATTTTTTCAGACAAAACAGATGTAATTATTTGCGATGGCTTTACAGGAAATATTGTATTAAAACAAGCTGAAGCCTTTTATAATATTCTTAAAGAGCAAAAAAATAATGACTCTTTTATTAAAAAACTTAATTATGAAAACTATGGAGGTACTCCTATTTTAGGTTTAAATAAAAATGTCGTCATCGGACATGGAATTTCCAATGAAATTGCAATTAAAAACATGATCCTTTTAACCGAAGATCTTGCAAAGTCCAATTTAATAAATGAAATATATAACACACTTAATTAATGACTAAAATAAGAGCAGCTATTACTGGTGTTTCAGGATATGTTCCGAACTATATTTTAACTAATAAAGAATTAGAGAAAATGGTAGATACCAATGATGAATGGATAACTAGTAGAACAGGAATACATGAAAGAAGAATTTTAAAAGAAGAAGGTAAGGCCAGTTCTGATATGGGTGCTGAAGCAGTTAACATACTGCTAAATAAAACAAATACAGATGCTAAAGATGTTGATTTAATTATCTGCGCTACCACAACACCTGATATGTTTGTCGCTTCAACTGCATGTATTATAGCCGATAAAGTTAATGCAAAAAATGCATTTGCATATGATTTGATGGCTGCATGTTCTGGGTTTATTTATGCTTTAGCTACTGGATCTAAATTTATTGAAACTAACACCTATCAAAAAGTAATTATAGTAGGAGTTGATATGATGTCATCTATTATAGATTATCAAGATAGAGCAACATGCATTATTTTTGGTGATGGAGCGGGTGCAGTTCTATTAGAAAAAAATACTGAAGAATTAGGGTTGTATGATTCTATTTTAAAAAGCGATGGTTCTGGAAGAGAGTTTTTACATATGAAAGCAGGAGGCTCATTAAATCCAGCTACTCTTGAAACAGTTAAAAATAGAGAACATTATGTGTTTCAAGATGGGCAGCCAGTATTTAAATCTGCAGTAAAAAATATGGCCGATGTTTCAGAAGAAATTATGAAAAGAAATAATTTAAGTAGTAATGATGTAGCATGGCTCGTTCCTCATCAAGCTAATAAACGTATTATTGATGCAACAGCTAGAAGAATGGGTGTTGGCGATGAAAAGGTAATGTTAAATATTGAAAAATACGGAAATACAACAGCAGCAACCATTCCATTATGTCTATGGGATTATGAAGAAAGACTAAATAAAGGTGATAATATTATACTTGCGGCATTTGGTGGTGGGTTTACATGGGGTTCAATTTATTTAAAATGGGCCTATGACTCAAAGAAATAATTATTTTTGTAAAAATAAAATTAAACTATGGACTTAAAAGACATACAGGAATTAATAAAATTTGTAGCTAAATCAGGAGCAACAGAGGTTGATTTAGAAATTGATAATGTTAAAATTTCTATAAAATCTCCACCTAAAAAGAAAAGAGGAGAAACAGATGAAACTGTCAAAATTATTCAACAAATACCTCAACAAATTACAGAAAACATTAGCCCAACAAATGCGCCCGTTGTTGAAAAAATAATTGAGAAGAAAGAAGAAACAAAAAACGAAATACCTGTTGAAGAAAATGAAAATTATCAAACTATAAAAGCTTCCATGATTGGTACTTTTTATAGATCTTCATCACCAGAAAATGATCCTTTTGTTAATGTAGGAGATACAATTAAGGCAGGTGACACCATATGTATTATAGAAGCTATGAAGTTGTTTAATGAAATTGATTCTGAAATATCTGGAAAAATAATAAAAGTTTTAGTTGACGATGCTACTCCTGTTGAGTTTGATCAGCCGCTATTTTTAATTGAGCCAAATTAATTTTATGTTTAAAAAAATCTTAATAGCAAATAGAGGTGAAATTGCATTACGTATTCTTAGAGCTTGCAGAGAACTAGGGATTAAAACTGTTGCTATTCATTCTGATGTAGATGAAAGTGCAATGCATGTCAGAATGGCAGATGAAAGTATTTGTGTAGGACCTGCTTCTGCTCAATCAAGTTATCTGAATATTCCAGCTATTATTACAGCCGCAACATTAACTGATGTAGATGCAGTACATCCAGGTTATGGTTTTTTAAGTGAAAATCAAAGATTTGCTGATGAAGCTGTATGTATTGGGCCAGCTGCAAGTACAGATTCATATTTAAAAATATCTAACATTATTGCTGCAGCTGAAATTACAAATTCTGACGCAATTCATCCTGGATATGGTTTTCTTGCAGAAAATTCAAATTTCTCAAAAATATGTGCTGAAAATAACATTAAATTTATTGGCGCGTCACCTAAAATGATAGATGGAATGGGCGATAAAGCCGCGGCTAAAGCTACAATGGAAAAAGCAGGAGTACCAACTATTCCTGGATCAAAAGGTTTAATTAGTGATTTTAAAAGCTGTAAGAAAATTGCTTCTGAAATTGGATTTCCAATTATGCTTAAAGCAACAGCCGGCGGAGGGGGGAAAGGAATGCGTCTAGTTAATTGTGAAAATGAACTAGAGGAAGCATGGAATAGTGCAAAGCAAGAATCAAAAGCATCATTTGGAAATGATGGTATGTATATGGAAAAATTTATAGAAGATCCTAGACATATAGAAATACAAATTATTAGCGATCAAAAAGGTAAAGCTGCTCATTTATCTGAAAGGGATTGTTCAATACAAAGAAGACATCAAAAACTTGCAGAAGAAACACCTTCTCCTTTTATGACAAATAAATTACGAAAAGAGATGGGGGAGGCAGCGATTAAAGCCGCTGAAGCGGTTAAATATGAAGGGGTCGGTACAGTAGAATTTTTGGTAGATAAAAACAGAAATTTTTACTTTATGGAAATGAATACTCGTATACAAGTAGAGCATCCGGTCACAGAAGAAGTTGTAGATTATGATTTGATTAAAGAACAAATAAAAGTAGCTGCGGGTATAGAAATATCTGGTAAAAATTATTTCCCACAGTTACATGCAATTGAATGTAGGATTAATGCTGAAGATCCTTCAAAGGATTTTATGCCTTCTCCAGGAAAAATAACTAATTTTCATGCTCCGGGAGGGCACGGAATTAGAATAGATACACATGTATATACTAATTATATTATACCTCCATTTTATGACTCCATGATTGCAAAATTAATTACTGTTGCTCAAACAAGAGAAGAGGCTATATGTAAAATGGAAAGGGCATTAGATGAATTTGTAATTGAAGGAATTAAAACTACCATTCCGTTTCATCAAAAGCTAATGAAAAATGAAAACTTTAGAAATGGTAATTATACCACAAAGTTTATGGAAGATTTTGAAATTTAATCTAAATTTATGTCATTTAGAGTCCTGCTAACAATATGTGTGTTCTTGATTAGTTATAATTTTATCAATGGTCAATCACCAAATTACTCTGAAGATATTGCTCCAATAATATATAACAAATGTTTACAATGTCATCATGTAGGTGGCATATCCTCTTTATCTTTAGAAACTTATGCAAATACTGTAACAAATGCAGGCATGATTCAGCATGTTACATCAAGTGGAGAAATGCCTCCTTGGCCTCCTGACACACTATATAAAAATTATGCTTACGAAAATGTCCTAAGTTTACAAGAAATTAATTCTATTACCAATTGGATTAGTAATGGTTCTCCAATTGGAGACACCTCTTTGTTGCCAACTATGCCTACATTTAATAACACCTCTCAATTAGGAATGCCCGATTTAGAGTTACAAATACCGACATATACAAGTACTGCAACAACAAACTCTGATGATTATGTTTGCATCTCTATACCGACTGGATTATTACAAGACAAAAAAGTAAAAGCCATTGAAGTAATAGCTGGTAATGTTCAAATTGTTCATCATGTGTTAGTATACATTGATGCTTTCCCAAATAATTCAACTATCATAACTACAGATTGTATGGGTGGTGAAGGCAGTATGATATATAGTTATGCTCCAGGTTCTAAACCATTAATTTTTCCAGAAGAAAATAATAATAAATTTGGGTCTATTTTACCAGCAAACAGTAGTATTACACTTGCTATGCATTATCCAGAAGGAAGTTATGGGCAAATCGATAGTACTAAAGTGCGTTTCTACTTCTATCCAGAAAACACAACAATTAGAGAAGTTTCAAATGATTTCTTAATTAATGAAGGTTTATTTGGAATTCCATTTTATTTACCTCCTAATCAAATCACTCAAATATCTGGAACATATGGGCCAACAATAGAAGACTATTCATTTATGTCTGTCTTTCCGCATATGCATCTCTTAGGAAAAGATTTTATTTGTTATGCTGTAACACCCTTAAATGATACCATTAACTTAATAAAAATAAATAACTGGGATTTTGAATGGCAAGGGTCTTATTTTTTTAAGAAATTTATTAAAATTCCAGCTGGTAGTACTATATATGCCTATGGCAATTATGATAACTGCCAGTGCAATAAATCCAAATCCTACTACAGTTCAATCTGGTCTTAATACAGAAAATGAAATGTTTATTGCTATTTTTCAATATCTCCCTTATCAATTAGGTGATGAAAACATTTCTGTTGAAAATAATTTTAGCACCAATATCAATGAATCTGCACCATATATTAAGGTTGATAAAACAAACTATATTTTTGATATTCTTGGAAGAAAAAATAAATTACCAACAAATACTCCTTTTATATATATAAATGAAAATGGACATGTAGTAAAAAAAATAATTGTTAACTAAATTTTTATTGAATTATTACTTTTCTTAATGTAGATCCTTTATCAGTAATTACTTTTATAAAATAAACTCCTTTTTCATTTATTTCAATTGATTTTTCTTTTGTTGAATTTATCAATGTACCGTCTATTTTGTAAATATTAATATTAAAAATATTTAATTTTGTTTGAATATTTATTTTACTTTTAGATGGATTTGGATACGTTATTAAATCCAGCTCCATTTGTGAATTAACAAAATTAGAATTTGATATTTCTCCCCATCTTTTTTCAAATTCTTGTAAATAAATATTTGCAATTGTTGCATCATGAATAATTAATGTATTTTCATCTGAATTATTTTCAGCATTATTACTCCAATTATGTGAGCCTGTTAATACTGTAGGGTCAGAAGCAACTATATTAGCATCTGCAATAGCATATTTATGATGAATTTGATGAGTAATACCTGCATGAGATTTAATATTTACACCTGCATCTATTAGAGCATCGTATTCACTACCACTAACATTTTGATCTTCTAATATTCCTCTAATACTAACACCAAATTCTGCATCTTTATCGATAATAGCACTACCTATATCGTCTTTTGTAAATGACAAAAGTGCAAATTCAAAAGAATAATCAACATTACTAATTGTATTCAAAATCTTACTTGTTGTTTGATCGCTTGGAGAAAAATACAACTCTACTTCTTTACTATTAATTAAAAATTTATGAGGTGTATTATCTAATTTATGTGTTCCAAAATTTCCAGCCCACATTTCTTCAAATTCCAAAGTATATGCTTTNGCNAGTGCNTGATCNTGAATNAAAATNATATTATTATAATCATTNANTAAATTAGNNGGNTTTGNCCANTTACANGANCCTCCCATAACCCANGAATTATNAANNGAATTNACATCTATAATAATAAACTTATTATGCATAATACCNGCAGTATTAGGGTCTCTATAAACAATTGGTATGTTTGGGTCTAAATCATTTAACATACTATTGACAACATCATCGTCTGCAATATACCTAACCTGTACACCTCTATTGTATGCGTCATTTATTGCGTCTGCTAAAGTTGCATCAGATGCATTATAAACACATATATCTAATGTGTTTTGTGCAAGATCAATATATGCTTTAATTGTGTCGTTAAAATACGTTGAAATATTTTGAGCATCTGTACCTGTTGAAAATGAAACATCTACTGTATGATTAAAATATGGTCTAATTATACCGCTTGAGTTAGATTCAGTTGAGTATATTCCTAAGCTAGAAAAGGCAGTGTCTAAACCTTTTACTGAATAACATTGAACATTATAAAAAGTTGCTGGCTGTAGCCCTGTTAAAGAAATTGTATGTGTAGTTGTATTAGTTGGGAAAGTTAGCAAACTACCTAAATTAGCAGTTAGTCCATAATTAGCATTTGTATTAGCAGAATCTGAAGTGCTCCATGTTAAATCAAAACTTGTTGTGGTTATATTGGTTTGAAGAACAGCTGAGGTGAGTACTATATTGCCAGATAAAATAATATCAGCAGAATCCCTAGGTAATAATTGATACCCATCATTTGCAGGTACAGAAAAGGTATACTGAGAAGATATCCCTACTAATGTAACGGGGCCAACTGGAATAAAAGATCCTAATAATGGATGATTTGTTCTAATGTATATTGTTCCTTGTTGTCCGGACGAATTAAAATCATAAGAACCAACTGCAAAAAAACCACCACCTGCATTAAATATAACATTATCTATTTGTACTAACTCTGACTCTGTTGGCTCTCCAATTTGTGAGGGTGTAAGAAGTTGTGGTGTGGGTAATATATTATTGTTAGAATGTATAATTGGAAAGTCTGTAACATATACTTCTAACAACCCATTATAATCAGCTAATGTTCCGGTAATTGTTATACTATCTCCTCTTGTAATGTTAACTAAATAATTATTTGTTGTTTGATCATATAGAGCTATACCTGCTGTAATATCTTCTATATACCTAATTACGCCAAGTTCTGGACCATTTGTTACTATTCCTGTAATTGTTACCGTAGAGCCTAATGGTTGTAATCTTTCAGAAGCAATATCCTGAGCTTGTATTTTCATGCAAAAAAATATTAAGCCTGCTATATAGATTTTTTTCATATTTATTTAATTTAAAACTTTTTTATTAATGATAAGTTATATCTCCTTCCTAAACCAAAAAACACTCCAGCAGATTTAGCATCGAAATCTTGAAAATTAGAGTTGTAAGGATCGTTGTTTTGAGCGTCAGATATATATATTTCATCAAATAAATTAAGTATACTTAATTTAATTTCTAAAATATTATTATTTGCAATTTTAAACTTATGACCACAATGTAAATCAAATAAACTGTACTCTGGTATTTTCCAACTTTCTCTTCCTGAATTTTCATCTTTTAAAGATAACGGATCAAAATCCGAATAATAATCTGCAAAATGAGTGGCTCTCAATTTAAAATATGTCTTTTTGGTTGGTTCATATCTAAGGCTTAATCCATATTGTGTTTGGGCAGCATCACCCACATGCACACCATCAGCATCAAAAACTACATTAATCTCATTCCCAAAATCATCTGAAATAGGATTATTATTATCATCTAAAAATCTAACCGTGTCTGAAGATGTCCACCTCCAATCTCCAATAGAAAGTAATCCTTCTATTTTGAAATTTTCATTTAATTTATATGCAAAGTCCATTTCTAAACCTTTATGAAGTGCATTCATACCATTTATGTTTGCCTTGTAAGGAATATCATCTACAAGAACCGTTACCCCTCCATTAGAAGGCTTGTTTATCCAAATAGTATAATATGAATTTAGATTCAGTGAAAATAAAGAAGATCTAAAAGAATATCCTGCTTCTATTGCCTTCACTTCTTCATTTCTAATATCTCTAAATAAATTATTGTCGTAATCATATATATTGTTAAATCTAGGTGCTTTTGTAATATAGCCTAAATTAAAAAATATATTATTATAATCATCAATGTTTAAATTAGATCCTGCTTTGATTGTAAATCCTCTTATCCATTTCCAATTAGTTTCTGCAATTTTTGCTTCTTTAGAATTTCTCGTAAAAAATCTTCCATTGTGCCAAATTGTATCTTCGATCATGTTCTTTGTGGCGCCAACTATATTACCTGATGAATCAAACTGATATTCTGTATTTACTGAAGTTCCTAATACCTCACTATATGTAGTGTCCTCTAAAACTAAATCTTTTTTCTTAAAATAATCTATCCGTTTGTAAGCAGAATTAGATGCTGAAATGTTTAAAAATGTGCTAACCTTTTTATTAGAATATTCTAATTGTGAAAACACCCCACTCCATTTTACAAAACCATCATTGTGATAACCTATTTTATCACCTTCTCTTTTTACTTGTGAATTTTGTTGTCCATTTGCATCATCAATTGTATAATCTCCTCCTAATAAATCAAAAACTTCTCGATAGTGCTCTCCCTTATAATATCTCATATCTAAACCACCAGAAAGAGCAAGTTGATCATTAACATTATAATTAATTGTAGAAAGTCCACCATACCAATAATGATTATTAATTGAGCTCCTAATATAATTATTTGATTCTGTTTCATCTACAAAGTAAAATTGATTTATGTTTGCCACATTACTATTATACGCATCTTGTAAGTTATATTGCCCTTCTAAATCATAATTATTAGTGTTTCCGCTTAATCCTGTTCCACCTCCTTTACCTATAGAAGCGTAAAATATATTGGAAAGATATAAATTTGGATGTATTGTCCAGAAATGCCTTAGTGAAAATTGCGGTTTATTATAATAATTTTGTTTTGTATTAAATATTTCCATTTTATTAATTGTATCCCCATCACTAGCAATCGTCCAGCGATTTATATAACCCCAATGCTTATTATAGTCTATACCTTTATTTACAATCCTATTTGTAAAATCTGTAGTGTCTCCCAATGATCTAGCAAAACTCGTGTCGTATGTTGCTATATCGCTTTTATAAGATCTCTGCCCATGTTTCTGAGGCGCTCCCATTGCAGAAAAACTTAAAATATGATTTCCTAATTCTTTTTGTATTTTCAAATAATAAAATTTTCCTGAGCTCCATGTTTCTTTAACAAAGCCGTCTCCTCTTTTATAAGACCCCGCTATAGTATAACCCCATCCATTTTTTAATTTTCCTGAATTATACCCTATAGATGTTCTTAATCTACCAAAAGATCCTACCTCTTGCTTGATAATTCCTCCTTTTTTATTTCCAGTACCTTTTGTTAAAATATTCATTGTGCCTCCTACTGAAGGAATAGCAATTTTTGAAGCTCCTAGCCCTCTTTGAACTTGAATGTTAGAGGTTACTGCATCTAATCCAAACCAGTTACTCCAGTAAACCCATCCATTTTCCATATCGTTAACAGGAATACCATCTATCATAACAGCTACATTTCTTTGATTGAAACCTCTAATAGTAATTCTTGCATCTCCATCTCCCCCTCCTGTTTGGGTAGCGTAAACGCCTGGAGTAGAATTTAAAACCATAGGTATATCTTGTGAAGCTAGCTCTTCTGAAATTTGCTTAATAGGTATTGTAGAAAAAGCTACAGGTGTTTCTCTATCAATAGCTATATCAGCTACTATTTGAACTTCATTTAATAAAATAGTTTTTAACTTAAAGTCTAATTGCTGAAAAGATTTATTTATATCTATTTTTTTGCTAAGTTGAGTGTAACCAACATATGAAACTTTTAAATTTCTTTCACCTTTTGGAATACTAATTGAATAGCTTCCTTCAAGATCTGTAGCAGTACCTTTACCTTTTCCATATATAATTGTTGCTCCTATTAAAGGCTCTCCAGTAGTAAAATCTATTACCTTACCAGATAATATCGATTGACTATATAAAGTAACATTAACTAGTAATGTTAACATAAAGATAATCGGTTTTTTCATGCTTCAGCTTATATTATGAAAATCACTCGATAATTAATTTATGTTGAGTTAATTTATCGGAATCAAAATTAATATGTAGAACATANGTTCCTTTAGTTAAAACCGANGTTGAAATNATTTTTTTGTTGCTTTCTAGAATTTTNNTTCCTTTCATNCNATATATCTCTATAGATGTNATGTTAGAGGTNGNNTTTATGTTAATNTCCTCTCCTAATCTAACAGGATTGGGATAAACAANATATGAATTTTTATTAACATCTAANATAGATGTCTGTATGCAGTCACAAATATGGTATCCCATTCCATTATATGTTGCATCGGGAAGTGAATCATATTCTGCAACCGGATTAAAAACAATAGGATTCATAGCTACTCCTTTTNTAATNGTTGGNTTTCTAACTAATGTTTGTCTTTTAGTCCACCAAGTACCACCATTTGCATCAGTAAATCCTGCAGTGGTATCATCAGTCCATGCATTACCAGGATCTTCTCCAACTTTTCCAAATATATCAATATTTTCACCATTTTTTTCTAAAGTAATAGCATCATTTCCATTAAAATAAAATGTTGAATTTGAATTATAATCNCCAGTACAATGGTCATCCAATAAAGAATAAAAAATTGAATCAACCGCATATGAAATATATGTCCCTAAATCTATATCTACTGTTTGTCCATTACCTAAAACTATCACATCTCCAGAAGCAATTANTCCAGATAATGGCCAGCTTTGAGGCCCTGTATTTGCCCCNTTACTATATCTATTAATTACATATCCTGATAAATCTATTTCATTAGAAGTAGGATTAAAAATCTCTATTGCATTATTTTGACCAGGACCTTCAATATATTCTGATATAAACAAATCTGAACAATCTTGAGAATAAGATTTAGAAACAAAGAGTGCTAAAACTATTAATATGGCGTTTTTCATAGTGTATTTTTTATAATTGGCTAATTTACAAAAATGAATAACTCTAGCATATAACTATTTTAAAATATCTTTATCTTTGATAAATAAATCTAAAGCATGACAACTATTACTAGCTATGAAGATTATTTGAAGGAATACAAAAAGAGTATTGATAATCCTGAACAATTTTGGGGAGAACAGGCAGAAAATTTTGTTTGGAAAAAAAAATGGACATCAATTTTAAATTGGGATTTTGAAAAGCCTGAGATTAAATGGTTTGAAGGTGGGAAATTAAATATTACAGATAATTGTTTAGACAAACATTTAGATATACTTGCTGAAAAAACAGCAATTAAATGGATAGCAAATGATCCGAAAGAAGGAAGTATATCTTTGTCATATAAAAAATTGCATACTCAGGTATGTAAATTCTCAAACGTATTAAAAAATAATGGCGTAGTGAAAGGAGATCGGGTTTGCCTTTATATGCCAATGGTTCCTGAGCTGGCAATTGCGGTGCTAGCTTGTGCAAGAATTGGCGCAATCCATTCTGTTGTTTTTGCTGGCTTTTCAGCTAAATCCTTAGCAGATAGAATTAATGATGCTGGATGTAAAGTTTTAATTACAGCTGATGGTGGATATAGAGGAAACAAAATCATTAATTTAAAAAATATTGCTGATCAAGCAATGTTAGATTCATGCTCAATAAAAAAATGTATTGTATTAAAAAGAACAAAACAAAAAGTAGTTATAAAAAAAAATAGAGATGTTTGGTGGGATAATGAAATGGAAAATGTGAATGAAAATTGTAATTCAGAATCTATGAACTCTGAAGATCCTTTGTTTATTCTATATACTTCTGGATCTACTGGTAAACCTAAAGGAATTCAACATTCTATAGCAGGATACATGGTTTATACTCACTTTTCTTTTAAAAACGTATTTCAATATAAAGATGGTGACATTTACTGGTGTACTGCTGATATTGGCTGGATAACAGGACATTCCTATATTATATATGGACCTCTTTTATGTGGAGCAACAACTATTATGTTTGAAGGAGTTCCTACATACCCTGATGCGGGAAGGTTATGGGAAATTGTAGAGAAACATAAAATAAATATTTTCTATACTGCGCCAACAGCAATAAGATCTCTTGAAGCTAAAGGAGATGATTTTGTTAAAAAGTATAATTTATCCTCTTTAAAAGTGCTCGGGACTGTTGGTGAGCCAATAAATAAAGATGCCTGGGAATGGTATTATACAAAAGTAGGTAAAGAAAATGCTCCAATAGTTGATACTTGGTGGCAGACAGAAACAGGTGGGATAATGATCTCTAACTTAGCAGGTGTAACACCTATGAAGCCTACTTTTGCTACATTACCTCTACCTGGTATTTTACCTTGTATAATGGATGATCAAAATAATGAAATAACCAAAAATTCTATTGAAGGAAAATTGTGTATTAAATTTCCCTGGCCATCTATGGCGAGAACAATATATGGTGATCATAAAAGATTTAAAGAGACCTATTTTTCAGCATTTAAAAACAAATATTTTACTGGTGATGGCTGTTACAGAGATGAAAATGGGTTCTATAGAATTACTGGGAGAGTAGATGATGTCTTAATTGTGTCTGGACATAATTTAGGTACTGCAGAAATAGAAAGCGCCATAGATCAACATCCAAATGTTTGTGAAACTGCAATAGTTGGTTATCCTCACAGCATAAAAGGAAATGGAATATATGCTTATGTGATTCTAAATAGTGACATAAAAAAAGAAAATAAAAAACAATTAAAATTAGAACTTAATGAATTAGTGGTGAAAGAAGTTGGTCCAATTGCTAAAGTAGATAAAATACAATTTGTAGTAGGACTTCCTAAAACAAGATCTGGTAAAATAATGAGGCGTATTCTTAGAAAAATTGCTGAAGGAGACACGCACAAACTTGGAGATACGAGTACATTATTAGACCCAAAAATTATTGATGAAATCAAAAAAAATGCAGAATATGCATATTAATTTACTTTGTTTACTTTTGTAAGCATGTCTGATAGCGTAATTATTATACCAACATACAATGAAAAAGAAAATATTGAAAAAATTATTAGTGCAGTATTTTCATTAAAAAAATCATTCCATATATTAATTGTCGATGATGGTTCTCCTGATGGTACTGCTAATATTGTAAAAAAATTACAAAATAAATATGAAAAAAAACTTCACATAGAAGAAAGAAGCGGCAAGCTCGGGCTTGGCACAGCATATATACATGGATTTAAATGGGCTTTAAAGAAAAATTATAATTTTATTTTTGAAATGGATGCAGATTTTTCTCATAACCCAAATGATTTAATCAAATTATATAATGCAAATAAAAATGGCGGGGATCTATCAATAGGTTCCAGATATATTAAAGGTGTTAATATTGTAAACTGGCCAATGTCAAGGCTGCTAATGTCTTTTTTTGCATCCAAATATGTCAAAATGATAACTGGGATGCCAATACATGATTCAACTGCTGGATTTAAATGTTATAAGAGAATAGTATTAGAAACTATAAATTTTAATAAAATTCAATTTATTGGTTATGCATTTCAAATAGAAATGAAATTTAAAGCTTGGAAATATGGATTTAATATTGTAGAAGTTCCTGTAATCTTTACTGATCGTACTGAAGGCACCTCTAAAATGAGTGGTGGAATATTTTTTGAAGCTTTTTTTGGTGTAATTCAAATGAAAATTAATAGTCTATTTATATCTTGGAAACGTTAGTGTATGCTTATACTAATTAAGAATGCGAAAATTGTAAATGAAGGAGTTATTTGTAAATCTGATTTACTAATTAGAAATCAACATATTGAAAAAATTGAAACATGCATTGATCAAAAGGTTGACAAAATTATTAATGCAGAAGGCCTGTATCTGATCCCTGGTGTTATTGATGACCAAGTTCATTTTAGAGAGCCTGGTTTAACTCATAAAGCTAATATATATACTGAGAGTAAAGCTGCAATTGCTGGGGGTACCACGTCATTTATGGAAATGCCAAATACTAAACCACAAGCCCTAACACAAGATTTGTTAGAAGATAAATTTAAAATTGCCTCTAAAACCTCACTAGCAAATTACACTTTTTTCATGGGTGTAAGTAATGATAATATAAGTGAGGTTTTAAAAACAAACCCTAAAAAAGTAGGTGGCTTAAAAATATTTATGGGATCATCAACTGGAAATATGCTAGTAGATAATAAAGATGTTTTAGAAACTATATTTTCTAAATCGAAAATGTTAATTGCTGTACATTGCGAAGATGAAAATACTATTAGTAAAAATCTTGAAAAAGCTGTAATCAAATATGGGGAAAATATTCCGATTTCAGAACATCCTATAATTAGAAGTGAGGCGGCGTGTTACAAATCTTCATCTTTTGCCGTAAAATTAGCTAAAAAACATAATACCCGTCTTCATGTCTTTCATTTGTCAACTGAAAAAGAACTAGTGTTATTTAATAATAATATTCCTTTAAAGAAGAAAAAAATTACAGCTGAAGTATGTGTTCATCATTTGTGTTTTGATAAAAGTAATTATGATAAAAAAGGTGCCTACATAAAATGGAATCCAGCAATAAAAAAAAATTCGGATAAAAAAGCTTTACTAAAAGCTTTAATTGAAGATAAAATAGATGTAATAGCTACCGACCACGCTCCGCATACTTTAAAGGAAAAAAATAATAATTATTTAAATACTCCATCTGGAGGGCCTCTAGTTCAACATGGGTTAATAGCTATGCTAGAATTTGTAAAAAAGAAAAAAATTTCCTTTGAAAAATTAATTGAAAAAATGTGTCATAACCCTGCTATTTGCTTTAATATTAAAAAAAGAGGGTTTATAAGAGCTGGGTACTATGCTGATTTAGTTTTAGTAGACATTGATAGCCCCTGGGTGGTTGCAAAAGAAAATATCTTATATAAATGTAAATGGTCTCCTTTCGAAGGAGAAAAATTTAGCTCGCAGATTAAATATACAATTGTAAATGGCCATATTGCATATCAAAATGGAAAATTTGATGAATCAAAAAAAGGTCAAAGACTATTATTTGAAAGATAAAAAAGGCACCTAAAATAGATGCCTTTTTATAGATTNTTAATGATCATGGTTNTGATCATGATTTTCTTCTGTTGCAGCTTCCTGCATAGTTGTGTCTTCAACAACTGCTTCTTCAACAACNGCTTCTTCAACAACAGTTTCTTCAACAGTTGCTTCAGTTGCCTGATTANCTGAATTACCACANGATGCAAANACAAATAANCCGATAAGNGCAAATAAGTAACTTAATTTTTTCATTTTTAAAGTTTTGATTGGTTAATAATTTTGGCAAATATACATAATTCAATAGGTTATTAAAACTATATTAGCATTATGAAAATAAAATATATACTTTTCTTTATTTTATTAATTTCTTGCCGTCAAAAAGAAACAAATAATAATACAGATATATTGTCAGTACAAAAAATACAAAAAATACTTTTAGAAGTGCATTTAGCTGAGGCAAATTTTGAAATGAATAAATCAAAAGATAAAAAAGTAGCACAAAATATATTAACAACACAATATCTTTCTATATTTAAAAAATATGAAACNAGTAAAAGTGTATTTGATACATCTATAGCTTATTATTCCCAAAGGCCAGATATTCTTGAAAAAATATATTCAAATATNTTAAATGATTTAAATCAAACTAAGAGNTCTTCTTTTCAGAAATAAACCAGTCACTNTATTTATTTATTGTATCATCTATATCNGTAAAGGAAAAGTTTAGTTTTTGACTGATTTTATTAGCTGAAAATTTATGTGATNTCATGGCGCTATTTGCTGTCTCCTTAGTGAGTAATGGTGTTGTTCCCAGTAAAAATGATTTAATATACTCTAATCTCCATGCAATAGATTTTAATATATTTCCAACTTCAATAGTTGATTCAGGTTTTCCCATTCTTCTTGCAATACGGTTAAAACAATCTCTATATTTTAAATTTGCTCCATTTAAAATAAATCTTTGATTTTTTATATCGGAAAACATTAATTTTAAAAGAGCGTCTGCCACATCAATAACATCAACATATCCAGTAGCTCCTTTTGTGTAAAANTTTAACCCATTAAAAATCTTTTGAAAAATTTTTGAACTTCCTTTATCCCAATTGCCTGGTCCTAAAATAACCGATGGGTTTACAATGATTACATCCAAACCTTCTGCGCAAGCTCTCCATACTTCTTGTTCCGCGTAATATTTACTTATTGCATAATTACTTTCATGCCGTGTTATTTTAAAGTGTGTTTCTTCATCAACCATCTTATTTGTTGAATTTCTTCCTAATGTTGCAATAGAGCTAACATATCCAACCTTNTTAACCTTTTTAGAAAGCGCGANATTCATTANNTTANAAGTGCCTTCTATATTAACTTTGTTAAGNAANTCNACATCTACACTTTGAAAAGAAACTAAACCNGCACAATGTAAAANCATATTACAATTTTCCATACCTTCTTCAAGTGATGTAATATCATTAATATCACCTTCAAACCAATTAATTGATTTAAAAGCTTCTTGCTCTCCATAGTNATGAAAAATCTTATAACAAACATCTAANGAAGAGCCTTTTCTTTTCAAAGCTTTAAACTCTTTTTTTGCTTGAACTAATCTCAGAAGTATATGAGACCCTACCAAACCTGTTCCTCCAGTAACAAATATCATTTAACAAAGATAATAGATGTTAATGGTTAAATATTGATATAAGTTTTTAAAATACTTATTTTTGTTTTAAAAATATATATAATGAGCTTTGTAAAAGAATTAAAATGGCGTGGTATGGTACATGATAGTATCCCTGGCACTGAAGATCAATTTATAAAAGAAGTAACATGTGCATATATNGGATTCGATCCCACTGCAGATTCTTTACATATTGGAAATCTTGTACAAATTATGATTTTAGCTCATCTTCAAAAAGCAGGTCACAAGCCTATAATATTAATTGGTGGAGCAACCGGCATGGTNGGAGATCCATCAGGAAAAAGCAATGAGCGGGTGCTGATGGATGACGGTACTATAAATCATAATATTAAATGTATTGAACCGCAATTAAAAAAATTTTTAAATTTNAATTGTGGTGAAATATCCGCTGAAATTGTCAATAATAATTCATGGTTTAAAAACTTTTCTTTTCTTCATTTTATTAGGGATATNGGCAAACATATTTCTGTAAATTACATGTTAGCGAAAGATTCAGTAAAAAGTCGTCTTGCATCAGGCCTAAGTTTTACCGAGTTTTCATATCAATTAGTTCAAGGGTATGACTTTTATTGGTTATGGAAAAATAAAAATTGNAAAGTACAATTAGGNGGTTCTGATCAATGGGGTAATATTGTTACTGGAACGGAAATAATCAGAAGAAAAGGAAAAGGACAAGCTTTTGCTTTAACAACTCCATTAATTCAAAAAGCGGATGGTGGAAAATTTGGAAAAACAGAGAGCGGTAATATCTGGTTAGACAAAGAAAAAACATCACCATATAAATTTTATCAATTTTGGCTTAATTCCTCTGATGAAGATGCAAAAAAATACATCAAAATATTTAGTCTTAAAACAAAAAATGAAATAGAAAAAATTATAACAGAACATAATAACAATCCTCACAAAAGAATATTACAAAAAAATATTGCAGAAGAGCTAACAGAGAAAGTACATACAAAAGATGATTTAAAATCGGCTATAAAAGCATCTGCAATATTATTTGGCAAATCAACTAATGAAGAATTGAAATCTTTAGATGAAGACACATTTCTTGATATATTTGAAGGTGTTCCTAAATTTAAGTTATCTGTTNAGGATCTAAAATCAGATTTTATNGACCTACTTGNAATTAAAACAAGTGTTTTTTCAAGTAAAGGAGAGGCAAGAAGAATGATCACGGCAAATGCTCTCAGTATAAATAAAGAAAAAGTAAATTTAGATTACAAAACAACTAAGAATAGCTTAATAAATAATAAATACTTGTTGGTACAAAAAGGNAAAAAAAATTATTATTTAATACTGTTTTTATAAGCTAAACAACTTTTGTTTTTTTATATGTAATAGNAATTGTACATTTAAAATAAAATGCAAAATAAATGTTGGAAATCCTACCCATTCACGTATATAAAATTCTCCAGAATATTGTCCTGTTAATGGGTATAAAATAGTAAATATAAATATCCAAATCCAAAACAATAAAGCTGAATTTACTAGCTTTTTGTTTTGTAAAATACTATGCTTATGGCGAATATATGTAACAATATTTAGAATTAAAAAAATTAAATAAAACTGATGATGTCCCGATTTATAAAAAAGCAAAACATTTGAATATGCTAATAATAATATTAAATACTTGTNTATATTAAATCTTAAATAAAATATAAAACAANTAAGCCAAGAGAANAAAACAAAATAAATACTAAGAAAATCTAAAGAAGTTATATTGGCGAATCTTAATGGTTGTAAATCTCCTGAGANAAACCTGAAAATTGAAAATATTGATGAATCTCTTTTAATATTAAATGAAAATCCCTGTATCAATTTNACATCCCAAAAATAAAATGCAATAGTTAAAAATANAATTGTATAAACTGTAATTGTTTTAAGCAATTTGAAATCTAATTTATTTTCTTTGAAAAGAAAAAATGGCATAATAAAAATAGGGGTGAACTTGAGATTTGTAGCAATTGAAAATAATACACCTGTACTTCTTTGATTGTTATTAATATAAAAGAGGATTGCTAAAAATGTAAGTGATGCAAGCAAAAGATCATTAGAACCATAAGCTACGCCAAAAATCCAAAATAAAGGGTTATACAATAAAATTCTTATTATTAATTTTTCTTCTATATTGTATTGGATAAATTTATAAATTGATAAAAAATATAGTAACACAAAAATCAACTTTGGAAGTTTCGAATTTAATGCACATAAAGGAGAAAAAAAATGGAAAATAACGCCATAAGCATTGTTTGGATATGAACCATTAAATATACTAATCCACTCACTTACATAAGCCCTATAATCATGCTGAATATCAAAAAAAATAACTCCAAAAATAGCTGCTAAAAATACTACTGAAAATTCTATTCTTGAAGAAAGAAATTTAAATATATTATTCATTTGATTGCAAAAGATTTTGATTAATAATTTTTGAAAATTCTTTGTGTTTCTGACTTCCAAATAAAATATTCTTTCCATTTTTTAAATAAATTCTAACCCCTTTATTTCCTTTGATATTATATGCCTTAGTTTTAAATCTGTATCTAATACCCCAACCTCCGTAATCAAGAATTGGGTTGTACTTAACTGCTTTAGCACTTTTTATTTCATTAAATTTTATTGAATATGCTTTAAAATGAATTGGGAAAAACCTATAAGANATGCCTATATCATTAACTATAACTGTTAATTTAATTATATATATAAAGAACATTAATGTAAACATTATAAATATATATAAATCTTTTATGTTTCCTTCTAAAATAGGTCTAACTGTAATTACTATTAAAATAACCCATAGCCACCATTGAGTAAACTTTTGTGTTTCTTTATACATCTTTTTAAATTTTTAAACAAACCTATAGATTGACTTATTATTTATTCCAGAAATTTACATGCTTTTTTATAAAAATAAAACATATTTTCTTCATCAACCGTAGTCTTAATCAATTTCTTTTATAAAATTAAGAAAGAAATGAGGTATTGTTTCAATCCCTTTTAAAAAATTAAAAATACCATAATGTTCATTTGGTGAATGTATAGCATCTGAATCTAAGCCGAATCCTAATAAAATAGATTTAACACCTAATTCTTTTTCAAATAAAGCAACTATTGGAATGCTTCCNCCGCTTCTNACAGGAACTGGTTTTTTACCATATGTGTTTTCCATTGCTTTGCTTGCTGCTCTATAAGCAGGAATATTTGTAGGAGATATATATGGTTCTCCACCATGATGAGGGGACACTTTAACTGTTACGCTCTTTGGAGCAATACTAGTGAAAAAATCACTGAATAATTGTGTGATTTTTTCATCTGACTGGTTAGGAACTAAACGCATAGATATCTTTGCATACGCTTTAGAAGGAATTACTGTCTTAGCGCCTTCTCCAATATATCCTCCCCATATACCATTAACATCAAGAGTTGGTCTTATCCCAGTTCTTTCCATTGTGGTATAACCATATTCTCCATGAATATCTGAAAGNTCTAAAGCTTTCTTATACTCTTCTAATGAAAATGGAGCTCTTGCTATATCATCTCTTTCTTCCTTAGATANTTCAATAACATCATCATAAAATCTAGGAATAGTAATATGATTGTTTTCNTCTTTCATNTTTGCAATCATCTCNCATAAAATATTAATTGGATTTGCAACTGCACCACCATATAATCCTGAATGNAAATCACGATTTGGTCCAGTAACTTCAACTTCTAGATANCTTAATCCTTTTAAACCAGTAGTAATAGATGGAGTGTCATTTGCAATAATTCCTGTATCTGAGATTAATATTGCATCTGCCTTTAATCTTTGCTTNTTTTGTTGAACAAATAAACTTAAATTTTCTGAGCCAACTTCTTCTTCTCCTTCTATCATAAATTTTATATTACATGGCAGACTATTTGTTTGCATCATTAATTCAAATGCTTTAACATGCATATAGAATTGTCCTTTATCATCACAAGCTCCTCTTGCAAAAATAGCTCCNTCTGGATGTAATTCCGTTTTTTTAATAACTGGTTCAAAAGGTCCACTTTCCCAAAGATCCAAAGGATCTGGAGGTTGGACATCATAATGCCCGTAAATTAATACTGTAGGTAATTTATTATCAATTATCTTCTCTGCATAAACAATAGGATATCCTGCCGTTTCACAAATTTCTATACTNTCTGCACCTGCTAACTTTAATGAATCAGNTACAGCATTTGCACAATCTATNACACTATTAGAATAATTAGGNTCAGCAGATATAGATGGTATTTTTAATAAACNAATTAATTCATCTATAAATCTATCCNTATGNTTTTCTATATAATCTTTAATATACTCCATAATTATTTAATTAAATTTTTTCCTGTCATTTCTTTAGGTTTATCTACCCCCATTATTGTTAAAATTGTTGGTGCAATATCAGCTAAAATTCCGTTGTTTAATTTTTTATATTTTGTGCCTAAAACAAAGCANGGAACCGGATTTTTACTGTGTGCNGTATTAGATGTAAAGTCCNTNTTTAATNCTAAATCTGCATTCCCATGATCTGCAATTATAACAATAGCATAATCATTACTCAAACTACAATCAACCACCTTTTGCGTACAAAAATCTATTGTTTCAACTGCTTTTGTAATAGCCTGATAATTTCCCGTATGTCCCACCATATCAGGATTTGCAAAATTTAAACAAATAAAATCAAATTTTTGTTGGTCTATTTCTTTCATAACACTTGTTGAAACATCTAAAGCNCTCATCTCTGGTTTTAAATCATATGTTGCTACTTTAGGGGAATCTATCATAATTCTTCTTTCTCCATCAAATTCTTTTTCTCTNCCTCCTGAAAAGAAAAAAGTAACATGTGGATATTTCTCTGTTTCTGCAANACGTAGCTGTTTAAGTTTATTTCTTTTTANAACCTCNCCCAAAGTATTTTTAATATTTTTCTTATTATAAATAACATTTATATTTTNGAAGGTNGCGTCATAATTAGTCATTGTTGTATAATGAAGATCTAAAGTCTGCATTCCAAAATCTGTCATATTATTTTGAGTAAGAGATATAGTAATTTCTCTACATCTATCAGTGCGAAAATTAAAACATATAACCGCATCCCCGTCCTCAATTTTAGCAATTGGATTACCATTAGAATCTGTATTTATTATTGGTTTTACAAACTCATCTGTTATATCGTTATCATAAGATGATTGAATATTATCTGTTATATTAGTTGTTTTATTGCCTATACCTTTTACCATCATATCATAAGCTAATTTTATTCTATCCCATCTTTTATCTCGATCCATAGAATAGTACCTGCCACAAACTGTTGCGATTTTTGCTCCATATAATTTTTGTTCCAGTTTTTTTATTAACCCTTTCCCGCTTCTTGGATCACAATCTCTACCATCTGTAAATGCATGAATAAAAACTTTATCTAATTGATTCCTTTGGGCAAGTTCGCATAATTTATATAAATGATCTTGATGAGAATGTATCCCTCCGTCTGAAACAAGTCCTATAAGATGAAGTTTTGTATTATTTTTCTTCACATAACTAAACGATTCTTTTAAGGCTTGCGTGTTTTCAATACTTCCATCTAAACATGCTTTATTAATTCTTACCAAATCTTGATGAACTATTCTGCCTGCGCCAATATTAAGATGGCCAACCTCAGAATTCCCCATTTGTCCTTTTGGAAGACCAACATTTTCTCCATCTGTAAGTAATTCAGAATTGGGATACTTTGTGTAAAGAGAATCTATAAATGGTGTAGAGGCATTAAATATTGCATCTGATTTTGTTTTATCACCATGACCCCACCCATCTAAAATAATAAGTACCGTTTTCTTACCTTTCATAGATAAACAAAGATATGAAAGTATATCTTGTTCTAATTATAAATTGCATTGAAAAAACTAGATCGCATTTGTTGATGAATACCATTATCTTTACCTAATCTTTCTGGATGAAATTGTACTGCAATCATAAAAGGATGTGAAGCAGTATCCATAATTGCAGCTTCTGGTAAACCATCATAAGATCTGGCTATAATTTTTATATTCTGAGCAATATCTTTTAAACCCTGGTGATGCCAAGAGTTAACTAAAAAAGTATCTTTATGTAACGGGAAAATTAAATTAGTATAATAATTATCTTCAGAAGACAATACTATCTCATGCATAACCTCTCCATTGTTTCTATGTATAACTTCTGTTCCTATTTCTATAGGAATATCACCATATAAAGTTCCTCCGCTTGCTACATTCATCATTTGCATTCCTCTACAAACTCCAACTAAAGGAATCTTATTTTCAAAAGCATAATCAAAAAGTTTTCTTTCTAAAGTATCTCTACTATAATTAATACGTCCACATACTTTTATATTAGTAGTGTCATTATATTCTAATGGATTGATATCCTCTCCTCCTGTTAGAATAATGCCATCGGCTAATGCCAATATACTATCAGTATTATTAATAGTATATGCATTAAGAAAAATTATATTTTCATCCTCTATCCATTCAATATAATTCTTAGATGCTTTTGAAAGTATAATAGTTTTCTTATGTGATTGCTGGCAAGATAATAAAAATATAAAACCAAGAAATAAAACTAATAATTTGTTCATGTTAAAAAAATTATTTCCAAACTATATCTCCTAGAAGAATTAAATTAATTTCATTAGTATAATCTCCTATTGAAACTTCATCTACTGATGCTCTTATATGAACTACATCTCCACTTCTTAATGTTGCTAACGTATCACCTGATGCTAATGCAATTTCTTGAAATACTCCTTCTGGATTTAAACCAGCTTGTTCCGACATTTGATATGTCATCTCAGTCATAATAAACATTTTAGCTAATATAAAAAAAAATTTATCTAACCAAATTTAAATTAAGGACTAAATAATAAACCAGGTGAAAAAGAGAAAGAATTTAATTGTTGGTTATTTTTTATGCTTTTTTATGCTTTTTTATGCTTTTTTATGCTTTTTTATGCTTTTTTATGCTTTTTAAGCGCAGAAAAGGTAATGAAGACTTTCAAGGTATTATGAAAGTGTTGCTTTGAAATACACTAAAATGAAATAAAATGCGCTAAAATGCGCTAAAATGCGCTAAAATGCGCTAAAATGCGCTAAAATGTGCTAAAATTACAACAAACTTTGCATTTCTCGCATTATTTCATCATCATCCCAAACATTTTCAATATTTGGGTAGTGCATGATCTTTTGCATCATTTGCAGTTCTAACTACACTAGATACTATACCACCAACCAAATAGAAATTAAGCACAAAATAACAAAACAAGGGAAAAAGAGTAAGAATTTAATTATTCGTTTTTTATGCTTTTTTATGCTTTTTTGTACTTTTTCCTGCTTTTTTATGCTTTTTTATGCTTTTTTATGCTTTTTAATACTTTTTAAG
>PAZP01000015.1 GCA_002715565.1 Flavobacteriales bacterium | reverse complement strand
TAACTTTTGAAGATTTAGAAGGAAGAAGGCATTATTTAAAAAGACTTTGTAATCAAATTATTTCTACAGGTTCCTTTTATGATTATAAGAAATATTAACCAAGTAAATCAAAATCATACGGCTCGTTATTAGTGTGTCCGATTTTGTCCACTTTTGGCAGAGCAAATGGCATTAATTTAATAACTAACTCCAATCTTTCCTTAGGTTTTAAAGACTCCAATAACTCTTCAATTCTTTCCAATTCGTTATAAAGGACATCTTTTAAAATAGTCCTTAGTTCTTTTGTTAATCTATTTGGTGTGCCTTTTTGTCTTCCACCATATTTCTTTCCTGTTGTATTTGCCATTCTATTTTAATCTATTATAGTTTAGTTCCTTGTTAGTAGTCTTAATTTATTAGTATTACTACCATTAAAACTTATTAATTCTTCATAATCAGATAAACCCTCATTTCTTAGGGTGTCTTTTAGTTTGTAGAGGTGAAGAAGGTCTTTAAATATATAGTTCGAGAACTGAACTGTTATGGGTACATAAAGCAGAAACGAAAGTTTCTGCTTTTTTTATATAAAGATTTTTATTGTGTTGTTAATTTTAGTTGATAGATTTTAGATATANGCAATTATTTTTTTGCTAGCACCAATATTTTTTTCGATATATTTTTTCATGATATTTTTATCTACTTTTTTTAATTGATTTATAGCTTCTTGAAATTCAGAATAATTTTTTACAGATTTTGCAACACCTAATTTTATTAAATCTTTTGCTTCATTAGATTTAGTATAATTTGGACCAAATATTACTGGCACTTCAAACACTATAGCCTCCAGTATATTATGTATACCCTTATTAAACCCACCACCAATATATGCAATTTTAGCATATTTATATATTGATGCTAATATGCCTATCTGATCAATAATTAATATATTATTAGAAGTATTCTTTTGATGTAATTCAGAAAAGAAAACTCCACTTGTTTTTTTCTGTAGTTCTTNTAAATTATTTAATTCATGAGGGACAAGTATAAAATTAAACTCTTTATGTTGTTTGATATATTTTAANAATAAATGCTCATCACTTGACCATATGCTTCCAAATATAATAGTATCTCTCTTTTTTGAGAAAACATTAATTAAATTATGATCAATATTTTCTAATTTGTTTTTATANACACTATCAAATCTTGTATCTCCAACAACAAATGATGTTTCTATATTTATTTTTTTTAAAAGTATTTTTGAATTCTCTTCTTGTAGAAAGAATGTTTTTACATTTTTTAATTGTTTGGCAAACCAGGAAAATTTAAAAAATATTTGATTTGATCTAAAAGAAGTAGCAACAAAATAGAGCGGAATATCNTGTTTTTTTAGTTCTTTCATGTAGTTGAACCAAAAATCATATTTTATGAATATTGCTTTTTTNGGTTTAACAATTCGTATAAATTNTTNCGCATTTANTTTTGTNTCAAATGGAAGGTGAAATACCCAATTAACATTNTCGTAATTTTTTTTAANATCNTATCCAGATGGAGAAAAGAATGTTAAAAGTATTTTATGATTAGCATATTNCTCNCCATACTTTTCAATTAAAATTTTTCCTTGTTCAAATTCTCCTAATGATGAGCAATGAAACCAAACAATGTTATTATGATCATTTATCTCAGATTTAATTTTATTAAGAACACCTTTTTTGCTTTTAATTAATCTTTTTGCTTTTTTATTAAAAATACTAATTATAAATACAATAAAAATATAAATATATATACTTATGTTATATAAAAGATTCATCAATTAATAGTAAAAAAACTCTTCAGTATTTCTTTTGTTTAAAGGAACAATTATACCTATTCTTGTACCAAGGATCTTGTCAATTGTTAATTTATTGTCATTATACTGCATGGTATTATAATTATATGCTCTTTGCTGTTTAGTGTAAGCCATTTGATAATTTAAACCTATCGTAAATTGTATGTCACTTTTTTTGCTGTAATATTTATAATCAAATGATATTTTCGTACTAATTCCCCCGCTTAGTTGATCATATCCTTTTTTATAATCTTCATTAAGGTTTGGAATATATTGGTTTTTTGTNTCAATAAATATTTTATATTGTAAGTAGCCTATTCCAGATGAAAAATAAAAGCCGCTTAAATTTTTTGGATCTGGATGAATNGCATAACCTAGAAATAAATGTGTATTAAATCCTCTTTGCATTAAGTTTACATTTGCATAATAACCATCGCCACCTATTATAGCTCCTGTTTGTGTTGAAATTAAATTTAGTATAGTTGTATCTTTTACATTAGAGCTAAACATATACCCTCCTTCTACACCTAAAAATAAATTATTTGAATGTTCAATAAAGTAAGATAGATTAATAGAAGAATTAGGTCCAAATAAGTCATATATTTTTCCATCAACAGGTATTTGTAGTTTATAGTCAAATAAAAATGCATTTTGCTTAATAATCTGAGAGTATGAATTTAGATTGAAAAAGATAAATATTAATATGTAAACAAACTTCATTGAAATTTTTGATTTCCACAAAAATACATTTTGTGTCAATAATATACATTAACATATCTATAATAATTAATTATATTTGCTAATGTGAAATATGA
Source organism: Flavobacteriales bacterium (assembly GCA_002715565.1). Taxonomy (GTDB): domain Bacteria; phylum Bacteroidota; class Bacteroidia; order Flavobacteriales; family BACL11. The sequence continues at coordinate 25,749 of PAZP01000015.1, read as the reverse complement.
TTAATAATTATGAATCAAACAATTTTAATAACAGGAGGAGCAGGTTTTATAGGCTCACATGTAGTTAGGTTATTTGTGAATAAATATCCTAATTATAAAATTGTAAATCTAGATAAATTGACATATGCGGGTAATCTTGAAAATTTAAAAGATTTAGAAGATAAACAGAATTATATTTTTGAAAAAGGAGATATAGTTGATGAAGTATTTATTAATAATTTTTTTGAAAGATACGATTTTGATGGTGTTATACATTTAGCTGCCGAAAGCCACGTAGATAGATCTATTTCAGATCCCATGAGTTTTATTATGACAAATGTGGTTGGCACAGTGAATTTATTAAATGCCTCCAAAAATATTTGGTCAACAAAAAACAATAAAAACTTATTCTATCATATTTCAACTGATGAGGTTTATGGTAGTTTAGGAGATGAGGGATTATTTTTGGAAACCACACCATATGATCCAAAATCACCATATTCNTCTTCTAAAGCNAGTTCNGACCATTTTGTNAGAGCATATGGAAATACATTTAATCTNCCTTATGTGATTTCTAATTGCTCTAATAACTATGGTCCCAATCAATTTCCAGAAAAATTATTGCCTTTGTTTATCAATAATATTAGAAATGAGAAGTCATTGCCTGTATATGGTGATGGTAAATTTACTCGTGATTGGCTTTACGTAGAAGATCATGCTAAAGCAATTGATATGATATATCATAATGGTAAATTAGGAGAAACTTATAATATAGGTGGGTTTAATGAATGGAAAAACATTGATTTAATTAAATTATTATGTGAGCAAATGGATACAGCTCTTAATAAACCTCAAGGAACATCACTAAAATTAGTTAAATACGTTAAGGATAGACCAGGTCATGATAAAAGATATGCAATCGATGCTACTAAAATTAAGAATGAACTAGGCTGGATGCCTTCATTGCAATTTGCTGAAGGATTGAAAAAAACAATTGAATGGTATTTAAATAATCAAGATTGGTTAGATAACATTACATCAGGAGAATATCAGAAGTATTATAGAGAACAGTATAAATAATGCTGGATTTTTTTTGGAATAAGAAGAAAATATATGATAATCTTGATTTTTCAATTTTAAAAACAGATTTACATTCACACCTAATTCCAGCAATTGATGATGGTGCTCCTGATTTAGAGACATCAATTTTAATTATAAAAAAGCTGAAAGAGTTTGGATATAAAAAAATCATAACTACTCCTCATATAATGAGTGATTTTTATAATAATACGACTCATGATATTATATCTGGGTTGTCTATTCTTAATAAAGAATTAAAAAATAGAAATATTGACATTGAGGTTGCAGCAGCAGCAGAATATTATGTTGATTTTGAATTTGAACAAAAAATTGGTAAAGAAGATTTTATGACATTTGGAAACAATCACTTGTTAATAGAAATTTCATTTCTTGAATTACCAAAAAATTTCTATGATATCATTTTCAAGTTACAGCTAGAAGGATATAAAGTTGTTTTAGCACATCCAGAAAGATATAATTACTTTAGTATTGATGATTATATAGAACTAGTTAATAAAAATATCTATTTACAAGTGAATTTCCTTTCTATTTTAGGTTATTATTCTTCTATAATAAAACAAAAAACCAAAAAATTAATTGAATTAGATTTGATTAGCTATATAGGATCAGACTGTCATAATATCAAACATTCAGAATTATTATTTGAATGTCAAAAAGAACCATTATGGCATATGTTATCTAAAAGTAAAAAGATATTAAATAATACTCTATAAAGTAACTCCCTCAGTTATTATTTGTCGATCAATTTTTTTGAAAAGTCCTTGCAATACTTTTCCTGGACCAACTTCAGTTACTGATTTTAATCCGTCACTTATCATATTTTCCATTGTTTGCGTCCACATTACAGGAGCAGTTAATTGTTTAATGAGATTTTTTTTAATTATCTCCAATTCATTTGTAGATTTTCCATTTACATTTTGATAAATTGGACATATACCATTTTTAAAAACAGTATTATTAATAGCTTCTTGTAGTTCTTCTTGAGCAGATTGCATTACAGGTGAGTGAAACGCTCCTCCTACAGAAAGTTTTATAGCTCTTTTAGCACCAGCTTTAATAAGTTCTTGACATCCTACTTCAATTCCTTCTAGTGTTCCTGAAATAACAATTTGCCCAGGACAATTATAGTTAGCAGGGACAACCAATAAATCTATATCTTTACATATATCTTGAACAATCTTATTTTCTAAACCTAATATTGCTGCCATAGTAGATTTATTTTTTTCACATGCTTTTTGCATTGCAGATGCTCTTTTTGATACTAGCTTTAAGCCATCTTCAAAAGATAAATAATCGCAAGCTACAAGAGCAGAAAATTCTCCTAAAGAATGTCCGGCCACTACATCTGGAGTAAATTTCTTTTCTAGTAAAGTTGCTAATATAACTGAATGAAGAAAAATAGCTGGTTGAGTCACTTTTGTTTGTTTTAGATCATCTTCATTATCACCAAACATTATATCTGTAATACGGAATTGTAATATATCGTTTGCATTTTCAAACATCATTTTAGCTTTGTTAGAACTTTGATAAATATCATGACCCATTCCAGTATATTGTGAGCCTTGTCCAGGAAAAACGTATGCTTTCATTTTACATTTTTATTAAATTCATAAATTCTGCTCTTGTCTTTTCATCAGATTTAAAAGTTCCAGAAAAAGCTGATGTTGTGGTTACAGAGTTTTGTTTTTCTACCCCTCTCATTTGCATGCATAAATGTTGAGCTTCTATAACTACAGCAACTCCTTTTGGATTTAAAGATTCTTGTAGACAATCTTTTATTTCGTCTGTTAATCTTTCTTGTACTTGAAGTCTTCTAGAAAAAACATCAACAATTCTAGGGACTTTACTTAATCCAACTATATGACCGTTTGGGATATAAGCAATATGAGCTTTTCCAAAAAATGGCAACATATGATGTTCACATAATGAATACATTTCAATATCTTTTACTAGAACCATTTGATTGTAACTTTCTGTAAACATTGCAGATTCAATAATTTCTTTTGGGTTTTGTTTGTATCCTTGAGTGAGAAATTCCATAGCTTTAGCAACTCTGGAGGGTGTTTTTAGTAGCCCTTCTCTTGTAGGGTCTTCCCCTATATTTTCAAGTATGCTCTTTATATCTTTAGTAATATTTAACATATTGATTATTTTAAACTTGATGACAAATATAATAGCTTTTCTATAAAAGCTTTTAATATCTTTGTTTCTATGAAAGTTTTATTAGTATCTGCTACAAAAAAAGAAATAAAGTATTATAAAAACAATGATTTAGAAATTATTATTACGGGAATTGGTATTCCAAATACTATTTTAAATCTAACAAAAAAGTTAAGTGAAGCAACATATGATTTAGTGATTAATGTCGGTATCTGCGGTAGTTTTAAAAAGCATTTTAAAATTGGAGATGTAGTAGAAATCATTAATGATAAATTTTCTGAAATAGGATATGAAGAAGGATCAAATATTAAAGAATTCGATAATTCATTTAAAATTATTAATAATTTTAATGTAAATGCAAAAACTAATTTAGAGCACGTTTCATCAATAACTGTTAACACTGTTCATGGCAATAAAGATTCAATAAAAAAGATTATGACAAGATTAAATCCTGATGTTGAAAGCATGGAAGGAGCAGCTGTGTTTATGGTTTGCCAGCACTATAATACAAAATGTATACAGCTTCGAGCTATATCAAATTATGTTGAAGAAAGAAATAAAAATAATTGGAATATACCATTAGCTTTGAAAAATTTAGGTGATTTATTAAATCAAAAAATTTATGAATTATGAGAATTACATTTGGCTTTTCAACATGTCCTAACGATACATTTATGTTTGATGCTTTGGTTCATAAAAAAATAGATACAGAAGGAATAGACTTTGATGTAAAACTAGCCGATATAGAAAAACTAAATAAATGGTCATTACAAGCAAGATTAGATATTACTAAAGTTTCATATGGGGCTTTTTTATTGTGCAACGATAAATATATTATTATAGACAGTGGATCTGCACTTGGAAATAATTGTGGCCCTATTTTAGTAAAAAACAAGAATACTGTATTTAACAAGAGAAGTTCAATTGCTATACCTGGAAAAAATACAACAGCAAATATGTTATGTTCATTTTTTTACCCAGAAAATGTTAATAAGAAAGTTGTTTTATTTTCAGATATTGAAAGTTATATTATTAGTGGAAAAGTTGATGCAGGTTTGCTTATTCATGAAAACAGATTTACCTATCAAAAAAAAGGATTAGAAAAGATAAAAGATTTAGGAGAATGTTGGCAAGAAAAAACAAAATCACCAATACCTTTAGGTGGTATTGTTGTTAAAAGAAAATTAGAAAAACAAATTCAACATAAAATACAAAGAGTTATTAAACGATCTATCAATTATGCTTTTAATAATCCTCTAAGCAGCAAAGAATATGTGAAATCTTATGCCCAAGAAATCGATGATTTAATTATAGAAAAGCATATTGATTTATACGTAAATAAGTTTTCATTATCATTAGGAAAAAAAGGAAAAGAATCTATTATTAAAATGCTTGAAGGTTATAATTTGACTTCAAAAAACATGTTTTTATAAAATGTATTTTAAAAATATTACTTTTGTTAAATGAAATATTACATTCTTTTTTTCTTTTTTCCTTTTCTTTCTTTTTCACAAACATTGTATGATCCACAACAATTGTATGATGCTCCTGGTGGTTTTTTTGATGAGAATATAATTAGAGATATATTTTTAGAATTTAACGATCCATTATATCATTCATATTTAGTTAATGCATGGTTTTATAATCCCGATGAGAGAATACCAGTTTCATTAACTTTAGATGGAAATGTTTATGATAGTGTTGGCGTTAGATATAAAGGTAATTCAACTTTTTGTCTGCCAAATGATATTGGTAATCCTAAAGTGCCTTATAATATAGATATGAATTATTTTATTGAAGGACAACAGCTATTGGATTATAATAAAATGAAGCTAGCCAATGCGTGGATGGATCCTACTTTTGCTAAACAAATTGTTAGTAGTAATATTTATAGAAAATATTTACCAACAGGAGAATCTAACTTAGTTAAATTACATGCGCAGGGGGATTATCTGGGCCTTTATGTTAATGATGAATCTATTAATAAACAATTCTTAAAGAAACATTTTGATGAAAAATCGGGGCCTTTATTTAAGTGTGATAATATTGATAGGTTTTGTGATACAGCCAATGCTCCTTCTGCTATGCCTCCAAATTTATATTATATGGGAGATGATACAACTTTGTATTATAACAGTTATGATATGAAATCTGATTATGGATGGGAAGAATTAGTTAAGCTAATAAAGACTATAGATATTGATTTTGACAATATTGATAGCATCTTAAATGTTGATAGAACATTATGGGCCTTTGCGGTAAATCAAGTAACTCAAAATCTAGATTGTTATAACACTTACTACATGCATAATTATTATCTATATCAAACAAAAGATGGTTTGTTTCAAATGATACCATGGGATTTAGATAATAGTTTTGCTGGTGCAATTATGGGATGGGATTACTGGAGCCCTTCAAATATTTATGAATATGATTTATATTTTGAAGGCCCATCTTTAGGGGGATCAACACAACCTTGGGAAGAGAGACCATTATTATATAAATTATTAAACACAAAATTGTACAGAGATATTTATACTGCACATGTAAGAACAATTTTAAATGAATTGGATACATCTCTAATTAGAAACAATGTTAATCAATTACAGAGTTTAGCAGATTTAGCTGCTTCACAAGATCAGTATAAAGCTTTTAACATGACACAATACTACGATAATGCAGAATCAGCTATTTGGACAGGTTGGGGTTTTGGAGGTATAATGAGCACTATAGATGCAAGAAAAGATTATCTAAATAATCATCCAGAAGTTTCGTTATCTCCCCCCGTAATTACGCAATTGAATATCACGGCTGATAATTATGTTACAATTAATGTTGTAAATGCAAATCAAGTAGAACTAATGGTTACAACAAGTGAATATAGTTCTAAATTTCAATCTATAAATATGTATGATAATGGAATCAATGGAGATTTGTTAGCAAATGATAATATTTTTACTTGTCTTTTACCCTATTCTGGAAACACAAAAGTTAAGTTTTATATAAGAGCCCGAAATAATGATGCATTGTCTTTACTTCCAGAAAGAGCTGAATATGAATTTTATGAATATTCGACCATTACAAATATTGATAATCTAGCTGCAAATAATTATCGTCAAATAGTTAAAATTACTGATTTGTTAGGTAGAAAAGTTAATAATAAAGATATAATTAAAAATCAAACNCTGTTATATATTTATNATGATGGAAGTATTGAGAAANGAATAATTNTAGATTAATTTAACCTATACTNTTTTTGTAAATTATGTATCGTATTCTATTATGTTCTTTGTTTTGTATAAATAATTTATATGTTTTCGCAAGCGATTCTTTACTATTATCTAATCCTGGACCATTTTTAGTTAATAGTTTGACAGAATCTACAGGTATTCGTAATGGACCAAATTATAATGGATCAACTATTTTTTTTCCTGAAAATACAAATGGTTTATTGTCTAGTATTGTACTAGTTCCAGGTTTTATGAATAATGAGTTAACAATTCAAAACTGGGGTACTTTTTTAGCTTCACATGGTATTATTACNATGACAATTGGCACTAATAGTTTGACAGATTCAGAATATGAAAGAAGAGATGCATTGCTTGATGCAATAATTTCATTAAAAGAAGAAAACACTCGTTTTACTTCTCCTCTTTTTTTAAAATTAGACACCAATAAAATTGCTGTTGGTGGANTTTCAAAAGGGGGTGGGGGCGCGCAATTAGCTGCTAAACAGTTAAGTGAAATTGAAGCAGTTGTAGCATTATATCCATGGATAGAAAATCCAGATTATGATGAACTCAATCATCAGGCTCCAGTAATTATAATTAGCGGACAAATTGATTTAATTGCTCCACCACTCTTGCATGCAGATATACATTATGATTATACTCCAGATTCTACTCCAAAGTTAATTTTTGAAGTTTTTGGTGCTTCNCATGATGCATTAAGTGGACCATATGCTGGNGCTCAAGAAGTAGGTAAGAAAGTTTTGTCATGGCTTAAAACATTTTTAGTTAAAGACACTTCATATTGTTTGTATTTGCTAGAAAATCCATTTGTTTCGTCAAAATATAATACAAATTTATCTTGTGATAATTTAACTAGCACTAAAAATATTAATCANCNAAAAATAACTTCCAAGGTATTTGATATAATGGGAAGAAAGACAAGTATAGAAAAAAANAAAATNNTNTTTATTGAAGAAAAAGGATTAATGAAAAANTATTTNATTATTGATTAGCCTTACTGAATATATCCTGAAAAGATGAGTATTTATACTTAAAATCCAATTTTAATAATNTTTCTACATTTAATTTTTTCTTNCCAAATTTTAGTATTGTTGATCTNNCTCCAGCTAATAATTTTANAAATTGAAATGGCATTTTAATAACTATAGCATATTTAAAAATATTATTTTTTATAATTTGTATAAATTGCTTTTGAGTTAATGGATTNTCTGTAGCTAAATTATATGTNCCAATATATTTTTTGTTTTTTAGTGCTTGTACAATAAATCTTGCAGCGTCATTAATATGTATCCAATTGATGATTTGANTGGAAGATCCAATAATTCCAGCTAAACCTAGTTTAGTTGACATTATATTATATTTCAAAATGCCACTATTCCTATCCATTAACAAAGATATTCTCATTATCACAACACGACACTTTATTTTTTTAAAATTTTCCGCAGCATTTTCCCAGTCAATTGCCATTTTCGAAAGCCAACTTGATCCAACTACTGATTCTTCTAAAATTTCCCCTTCGACATTTTCTGGGTAAATTCCCATTGCTGATGCAGAAATAAAAGTTTTAGGTTTTAAAGAAAANTCTTTACATTTTTCAAATATCATTTTAGCNGCNTCTACTCTGCTTTGATACATTANTTTTTTATTTTTTTTAGACCATCTTTTTAAAATAGAATATCCAGATAAATGTATTATNTGTTGACATTTTTTTAGACACTCTTTATCTATTTTATTTGTGTTAGGGTCCCAAAAAAAAATATTTTTTTTATCAACTTTTGATTGATTAGTAGTCAAGAAAAACAATTCATATTTGTTTTNTAATAATTTCANTACTTCTTTAGCTAAACTACCACTATATCCTGTAATTAAAATACGTTCTTTCATNAAAACTAATTATTTTTGCAAAATTAAAATAATTTTATTTGTTTATGAATAGATATAATGTAGTNGGATCTGGTTTTGCAGGATTAAGTGCTGCAGCATCTTTAGCATTTAATAAAAAGGATGTTCATATTATAGAAAAGAATACATCTCTAGGNGGTAGAGCAAGACAATTTAAATCTGATGGATTTGTTTTTGATATGGGGCCAAGTTGGTATTGGATGCCTGATGTTTTTGATAGATTTTTTGAAAAATTTGGAAAAAAAGCATCAGATTATTATGATTTGATACAGCTGAANCCGGGTTTTCAAATAATTTTTGAAAATTATGAAGAAATAAAATTAAATAGTAGCTGGGAAGAAATTTTATCATTATTTGAAGCATATGAAAAAGGTTCTGCTGATAGATTAAATAAATTTATGATCGATGCCGAACAAAAATATAATATNGGGATGACATCATTAGTATATAATCCTGCGATAAGTTTTTTTGAATTTTTCCGAAAAGATGTTTTATTCAATATTACAAAAATGAATTTATTTACATCATATCGTAAACATGTTAGAAAATATTTTAAGCACCCATATTTAAGAATGATTTTAGAATTTCCAGTATTATTTTTAGGTACCGCACCTCAGTCAACCCCGGCATTATATAGTCTTATGGCATATTCTGGTTTAAAACAAGGTACATTTTATCCTAAAGGAGGTTTTGGAAAAGTGATAGACGCTATGGTTGATTTATGTCAAGAGTTAGGAGTGGAATTTCATACTGATAGCGAGGTAAAAGANTGTNGTTTTANTAAAAATAAAATTAAAAATTTAATAACNTCAAAAACTATTTTNCCAACNGATTACGTAATCTGCGCTGCAGATTATCATCATTTTGATAGATTTATTTTGCCAGATGAGTACAGCAANTACTCTCATAGATATTGGGANAGCAGGGTGATGTCACCTTCGTGTTTAATTTATTACTTGGGAGTGAATAAAAAAATACCAAACTTAGAACATCATAATTTGTTTTTTGATAAAGACATTGACATACATGTGGATGATATTTATAAAAAACCAAAATGGCCAACAGATCCTTTATTTTATGTTTGTTGTCCTTCAAAAACAGATAATTCAGTAGCACCAAACAGAAATGAAAATCTTTTTTTATTACTTCCATTAGCATCAGGATTAAAAGATACAGTTAAATTAAGAGAGAAATATTTTAATAAAATGATTAATAGGATTGAGGAGTATTGTGGNGAAAAATTTAANGATAATATTATTTTTAAGAAAAGTTATTGTATCAATGATTTTAAGGAAGATTATAATGCNTTTAAAGGTAATGCTTATGGTNTAGCAAATAGTTTGTNACAAACAGCAAATCTTAAGCCAAAAATTATTAATAAAAAAATACCAAATTTGTTTTATACAGGTCAACTAACTGTCCCTGGACCCGGTGTTCCNCCATCCATTATCTCTGGTCANGTTGTTGCAGATTATATTTTAAAGAATTTATAATAAACTAGTATAACTCATATGTAATTTTGTTTATAAAGTAGTAAATTTGCATCTTATTTTTTGAAGTGAAAAAATTATTTGATCAACTTTCATATAACTGCAGTGAAANGACNACAAAGACCTATAGCACTAGCTTTTCTTTTGGTATAAGAGTATTGTATAAATCTCTTAGAGAACCGATTTATAACATTTATGGTTTTGTGAGATTTGCTGATGAAATAGTTGATTCATTTCATGATTTCAATAAAAAAGAATTACTAATAAGATTTAAAAAAGATACATTTANAGCTATTGAAGAAAAAATAAGTTTAAATCCAATACTTAATAGNTTTCAAAGTACAGTACATAAATATAATATTGATCTAAAATTAATTGACAATTTTTTAGACAGTATGCAAATGGATTTAAATCAACAGAGTCATAATGATGAAACGTATAAAAATTATATATATGGATCTGCAGAAGTTGTAGGTTTAATGTGTTTGCATGTTTTTGTTAATGCTGATGATAAATTATATCATAAACTGAAACCCTTTGCAATGAAATTAGGATCAGCTTTTCAGAAAGTTAATTTTCTTAGAGACATTAATAANGANACTANAAATTTAGGAAGGATNTATTTTCCAAATATTGANATTAATGATTTTCAANAAAATCAAAAAATAGATATAGAAAAAGATATTTATAAAGATTTTTCGGATGCCTTTAAAGGCATTCAGCTACTTCCTCNNGAATCAAGAGGAGGTGTTTANTTAGCATATTTATATTATATAACTTTATTTAAAAAAATAGAATCTAAATCTATAAANAAATTATTTGAAGACAGNATTAGGTTGAATAANATTTATAAAATTAATTTAATGTTTAGGGCTATNNTAAGTAACTATTTAAACTTAGTTTAATTATGATCAAAATTGCTATCTTATTATTAACTTTTTTATTAATGGAATTTGTTTCTTGGTTCACTCATAAATATATTATGCATGGNTTTTTATGGTATCTTCATAAAGANCATCATATTGTAGATAGAAATAAACCATTACAAAAAAATGATTTCTTTTTTTTAATTTTTGCTATACCATCTATGNTACTAATTTANCTNGGCTATGATGGTTATCAGAATATTATGTTTATNGGTTTAGGTATNGCATTATATGGTTTTGCATATTTTATTGTTCACGAGATTATCATTCATCAGCGANTACCTTTTTTNAAGAGATTAAATAANCGTTANATTAAAGCTATTAGAAAGGCTCACAAGGTACACCACAAACATTTAGAAAAAAATGGNGCATCTTGTTTTGGGATGTTGATAGTNCCAAAAAAATATTTTAAGTTTTGAGTTTATATTTAAAAATTTTACTTTNTTCGTTTTGTNTTCCATTTTTATTNTCATTTCATTCTAAAATNCANTTTTTTAAATATTTTAAAATTGCTTTTTTNAGTATTTCTAGNGTTAGTTTNTTTTTTATTTTTTGGGATATTATTTACACAGATTTANAAGTTTGGGGTTTTAACGAAAAGCATCATTCTAAGNTGTTGTTTTTCAAATTGCCTTTAGAAGAAATTTTATTTTTTTATGTAATACCATTTTGTTGTTTATTTACATATTTTGTGTTTAGAAAATTTAATTTTAGTATAAGAGATAGACTTAATAATTATAAAATAATATTTTCAGTACTACTATTTCTTTTAGCAATCCTTAACTATTCTAAGCTTTATACTTTNAGTGTATNTATGCTTTCTGCNGTTATTTTTTTGATGGAGAGAAAACCATCNTATTGGTGGGGTACATTCATTTTAACATATTTCGTCATTACTTTAATACCATTTTTAATAGTTAATGGACTGCTTACAGGTTTTTTACATTTCGATAATCCACCAGTTTGGTANAATCCNAATCATATGTTAGGGTTTAGATTTTTTACTATTCCTTTTGAAGATTTCTTTTACAATTTCATTTTATTATACCTTAATTTCTATATTTTTGAGTTTTATTGTACAAAGTTTAAAATGACATTAGTTGTGAGCCCAAATGACAAAAATTCATAATAAAATTATTTTTTCGTCTTTATGACAGATTAATTTGTGTTGGCACAATTATTTCATAATATATTTTAATTAATTTAAAAANAAAATAATAAAATGATAAAAGAAGGTAATATTAATGTACAAACGGAAAATATTTTTCCAATAATCAAGAAATTTNTATACTCTGATCATGAGATCTTTTTAAGAGAATTAGTATCTAATGCTGTTGATGCAACTCAAAAAATGAAAACACTAAAGACAATTGGTGAGTTAAAAGCAGATATATCCAAATTAAGAGTTGAAGTTATATTAGATGAAAAAAACAAAACAATAACAATTAGAGATAATGGAATTGGAATGACAGATCAAGAACTTGACAAATATATTAATCAAATAGCTTTTTCAGGTGCTGAGGAGTTTGTTAACAAATACAAGGATAAAGATGCAAAGAATTCTATTATTGGACATTTTGGTTTAGGATTTTATTCAGCTTTTATGGTCTCTAAAGAGGTGGAGATTATTACAAAAAGCCAGAAACCTAATAGTAAAGCTGTAAAGTGGACTTGTGATGGATCACCTAATTTTAAGATGGAGGATGTTAAAAAGAAGACTAAAGGGACAGATGTTGTTTTACATATTGCAGATGATTCAACAGAATTTTTACAAGAATCTAGGATATCAGGTATTTTAAATAAGTATTGTAAATTTTTACCAGTTGAAATTAAATTTGGAACAAAAACAGAAAAAATTGATGATCCAAAAGGGAAAAAAGATAAGGATGGTAATAAGCCGAAAATTGATAAAATTACAGATAATATTATTAACAACACTAAGCCAGCATGGACAAAGACTCCTTCAAGTTTAAAGGATAATCACTACAAAGAATTTTATAGAGAATTGTATCCTATGGAGTTTTCTGAACCACTTTTTCATATTCATTTGAATGTTGATTTCCCATTTAATTTAACAGGAATCTTATATTTTCCAAAATTGAAAAACAATTTAGAGGTACAAAAAAATAAAATTAATCTATATAGCAATCAAGTTTTTATTACTGACAATGTAGAAAACATTGTTCCTGAATTTCTTACTTTATTACATGGAGTAATTGACTCACCAGACATTCCTTTAAATGTTTCTCGCTCCTATTTACAAGCAGATGGAAATGTTAAAAAGATCTCTTCACATATAACAAAAAAGGTGGCAGATAAGTTAGCAAGAATGTTTAAAAAAGATAGAAAAGATTTTGAAAGCAAATGGGATGATGTGCGTGTTTTTATTGAGTACGGTATGTTGACTGAAGAAAAATTCTTTGACAAAGCCAATGATTTTGCTATGTATAAGAACACAGATGGTGTTTATTATACACTTAATGAATTTATTGAAAAAGTAAAGGAAAAACAGAAGAATAAAGATAATAAAACAATTTTATTATATACAAATGATGGAGATGAGCAACATAGTTTTGTTCAATCAGCAAAGGATAAGGGGTATGAAGTATTAGAGTTAAATGGTCCATTAGTTAGCCATTTAATTAGTAAGTTAGAAGGAAAGAATACAGATGTACAATTTTCAAGAGTTGATGCAGATACAATAGATAAAATAATTGAAAAAGAAGAAAATACAATTTCAAAATTATCAGATAAGGAGCAAAAGAAGCTTAAGGAAATGATAGAATCACAGGTCGAAAAAGAGAAATTTACTGTGCAAATTCAGAATCTTTCTAGTGATGATAGTCCTATTGTTATTACTCAGAGTGAGTTTATGAGAAGAATGAAAGAACAACAACAGTTATCGGGTGGTGGTATGCAAATGTTTGGTAATATGCCTGAATCGTATAATTTAGTGGTTAATTCAAATAATGAGTTAATTGGTAATATTTTATCTGAAAAAAAGAAAGCAAAAAGAATTGATTTAATTAAACAAATTTTGGATCTCGCTTTACTTTCACAAGGAATGTTAAAGGGAGAAAAGTTAACTAGCTTTATTTCTAGAAGTATTAATCTTATAAAATAGTAATGAGAATATATTTTCTGTTAGTTTTTTTATGTTGTGTTTTAAATACTAATGGAGAAGAAAAATTTACTATCAGTGGTTATATAACTGATAAGAATAATGGAGAAACAATAATTGGAGCTAATGTATTTTGTGCTGACCTAAAGGTTGGGGTAACAACTAATACTTATGGTTTTTATAGTTTAACATTACCAGAAGGTAATTATGAAATTTCTTTTTCTTTTATTGGTTATCAAACAGAAAAAAAGTTTTTTCAATTAAAATCTAATATTAAACATGACGTAGAATTTGAATTGTCTTCAATAAATGTCAATGAAGTTATTGTTTCAGCAGAGAAAAATATTATTGAAAAAACACAGACATCAATGGTTGATATTCCTATTAAGCAAATAAAGAATATACCAGCTCTTTTTGGAGAAGTTGATGTTTTAAAGGTTATTCAATTATTGCCAGGTGTTCAATCTAGTGAAGGTTCATCTGGATTTTATGTTAGAGGAGGAGGTCCAGATCAGAATTTAATTTTATTAGATGGAGTGCCTGTGTACAATGCATCTCATATAGGTGGATTGTTTTCGGTTTTTAATGCTGATGCAATTAAAAATGTCCGTCTTTATAAGGGTGGTTTTCCTGCTCGTTTTGGTGGCAGATTATCTTCAGTGGTGCAAATTGATATGAAAGAGGGTAATATGAAAAAATATAAATTAGATGCATCAATAGGATTAATTTCTTCAAAATTAACAATAGAAGGACCATTAATTAAGGATAGGACATCATTTATTATTTCTGGTAGAAGAACTTATATTGATACTTTTTTAAAACCTTTTTTACCAAGCGGTACAGATTTTAAGTTTTATTTTTACGATTTAAATGTAAAGGTTAATCATAAGATATCAAATAGAGATAGAATTTTCTTAAGTGCATATACTGGAGATGATGTATTTAGAATTGGTCAAGATTTCTCAGATGAAGGTAAAAGTACTAGTTCTAATGACAATTTTAATTTTGATTTAGGATATGGTAATATTACATCTACTCTAAGGTGGAATCATTTATTTTCGAAAAAAACATTTAGTAACACTACATTTACATATAGTAGATATGCATTTAATACNGATTTAGGTTTTTTATCTATTAATTCTACTGATGCAGGAAATGAAGAATTTAATATAGATTATGGATTTTTATCAGGAATAGAAGACTTAGGAGTTCGAATGGATTTTGATTATACACCAAATCCTTATCATGAAGTTAAGTACGGAACTTCATATACGTATCATAACTTTTTTCCTGGAGAAGTAGAAAANAANAGTTATTTTAACTCTCCAGATACCAACATAAATTTTAATATTGATACTGTATTTAATTCATCGCCAAAAATAAATGCTCATGAATTATTTTTTTATTTTGAAGATAATGTAAAAATAAATAATAGACTTAAAGCAAATTTAGGGATACATATAGGCTACTATTCTATCGCTAATAATAGCTCAGATATTAATAGTTCTTTCTTTGATAAAATAAAGAATCAAAATAACTATAGTTTTCAGCCTAGGCTATCACTTAGATATTTATTAAATGAAGATCTATCCTTAAAAGCTTCATATGCTAAAATGCAACAGAATATACATTTACTAACAAATTCTTCAGTAGGACTCCCTAGCGATAAATGGGTTCCCGCTATTGATAGCGTTCCTTCTCAAATTTCGGAACAGTGGGCAGCAAATATCAGTACAGAAATTTATAGTGGAAAATATGAATTAAGTTTAGAGGGTTATTATAAAAAGATGTATAATTTAATTACTTATAAAGCAGGATATTCAACGCTAGAAAGTACTGATGCTTGGGAGGACGCTATAGAAACAGATGGTGAAGGTGAATCATATGGACTAGAATTGTTTCTTCAAAGAAAGAAAGGGAAAACTACTGGATGGATTGGCTATACTCTTTCTTGGTCTAATAGAAAATTTGACAACTTAAATTTTGGAGAATGGTATCCCTACAAATATGATAGAAGACATGATTTTTCTTTTGTTGGCTCTCACAAGTTTAATGATAAGTGGGATTTTGGAGCTACATGGGTATATGGAACAGGTAATGCTATTACTTTTCCTCAAGCAGTATATTTAGGAATGCCAAACAATTATTGGAATCAGGTATCAATAGTTGAATCATATGGAAATAGAAATGAAACTAGAATGCCTGCATACCATAGATTAGACTTTTCAATAAATAAACATAAAAAATATAAAAGATTTACTAGCACATTTACAGTAGGGGCATATAATATTTATAATAGAAAGAATCCGTTTTTTGCTTATTTGGATTATGATGATAATAATAATAGAGTTGCTAAGCAAGTATCATTATTTCCAATAATTCCAGCAATTTCTTACAGAATAAAATTTTAATTATGAAACATTCAAAGTCAATTNTATTATTAATATTTTCACTTACTTTGNTTTTTTCCTGTGATATGGAAACAATTATTGATTTAGAAGTACCCCCTCANAAGCCAGTTTTAGTTCTAAATGGAATTTTAGATACAGATACCACAGCTGCTGTTGTGATTTCGCATTCNGTTAGTGCATTTTCAACTGGAAATCCATCATTCATACAAGATGCAGAGGTATTACTTTTTGATGATATAGAAGAAAATCCAATAGATTCTCTGAAAATAGATATGTCTAATTTAGTTTTAGTAAATTATGTTAATGAATACCAACAGGAATCTTTACCAATGTATTATTATAGAGGTATAACAATACCAACTTCAGACAAAAATTATAGAATTGTTGTTAATCATCCAGATTATTCNTCTATAAGTGCTTCAACCTATATTCCTTCTTCTATAGAAATAAATAATATTTCAATAGATACTATTACAGATGAAGAATTAATAGGAGTTAGTTTTAATTTCCAAGATGATCCATTTAAAAAAGATTATTATAGAATAAAAATGTTTACTTCTTGCGAAAAAAAAGGNGGGAAAAGATCTAGAGGTGATGCGATATTATTGTCTAATGAACCTTCTTTNGGTTCAATTAATTTTTTCGAATTATTATTTACTGGATACACTTTTGTTGGTAGAGAAGTGGTTTTTACAGATGATTTATTTGATGGGCAAAATAAAAANATATCGCTTGATATACCAGTAGATAAATATCTTGAGCCAAGTGAGTATGATGAAAAAATAGATGAAAAAAATTATTTTAAGTGTGATACTATTATTTTAGAGTTTTCTACTTTTAGTGACGACACTTATAGTTATTATAACTCTTTGTCAGACCATGATGAGAAGGGGGAACTTAATATATTTGGAGGTGAGGTTGTACCTGTTTATTCTAATGTTAACAACGGATTAGGCGTGTTCATTTCAACTAATGCACAAGAAGTTCAAATTAGACCTACAACAAAATAATAACTTTAATGTGCTACAGAGAAAATATATTCATATTAATATTGATTATTTTATTTTCACTGATGTTTTTCGCATGTCAATCTGATTACACTCAAGAAATGAAAGAACAAGAGATTTATATAAATAAAGATACTAGCAAAATAAAACGTATAAAGATAAAAACTCATTAGTATTAATTATATATCATTTTATAATGGAAATAGGAACGCAAAAAGTCAAATCATTATTTATGTTAGATGCTAATATTACATATTTAAATCACGGCTCTTTTGGGGCATGTCCTAAGCCGATTTTCAACTCATTAATTAAGTGGCAAAAAGAATTAGAAAAGGAACCTGTAAAATATTTAGCTCATGATATTGCTGAAAATTTAAGTAATTCTAGATTTTCATTATCTAAATATATTAACTGTAATAAAGATGATTTAGTTTTTTTTCCAAATCCATCAACTGCTTTAAATACAGTGTTAAGAAGTTTAGATTTAAAGCATGGAGACGAGATTTTAACTACAAATCATGAATATGGTGCTATGGATAGAGCATGGCGTTTTTTATGTAAGAAAACAGGAGCAAAATATATTAATCAAAAAATAAGTTTACCACTTGAAGACAAAGAATTTTTTATTAAAGAATTTAAAAAAGGAATAACAGATAAAACAAAAATTATTTTTTTAAGTCATATAACAAGTCCAACAGCTTTAATTTTTCCAGTTAAAGAAATTTGTAATATAGCTAGAGAAAAAGGTATAATTACAATTATTGATGGGGCGCACGCTCCAGGTCAAATAGATCTAGATATTGAAGATATTAATCCAGATTTTTACTCTGGAGCTTGTCATAAATGGATGTGCTCACCAAAAGGAGTAGCTTTTTTATATGCCAAGAAAGAAATACAATATATAATAGAGCCACTTGTAATCAGCTGGGGTTATGAATCAGAAAAACCAGGTCATTCTCAATTTTTAGATTATTTACAATGGCAAGGAACTAATGATATTTCTTCCTATCTAACCATTCCAGATGTTATCCGATTTTTAGAAGAATATAGTTGGACTGATTTTAGTGTAAAATGCTCAGATTTAAATTTATGGGCTCATCAAAAAGTTTTAGAATCGTTTAATATAGAACCACTTTCTAGTAATCAATTCTTAGCACAAATGAATAGTTTTTATTTCAATTATGAAGATTCTATTAATTGTCAGTTAGAATTTTATAAAAAATATAAAATTCAAATACCTTTTTTTTCTTGGAATAATAAGCAACTAATTAGGATCTCTGTTCAAGCTTATAACAATAAGAATGATATATTGTATTTGATAGATTCACTTAAAGACTTTAATCAATAATTATTGATATTTTTAGAGTGGTATTTAACTAAATTATATATAGGATCTTTTATGATATCACCTAATTTTACCTTATGTTTTTTCATTAAAAATTCTATTTCATCTTTAAGATAAAAGGCGACGGAACCAACAAAATTTATTTTAACAGATGAATGATTTTTATAACTTTTGACGTGAACAGTTATAAATTCTTCTAGTATATTATAAATTAATCTATAAATAAATGGGTGATCCTTATTTTCACTAATAAAAGGAAAATATTTTGCCAGAAACATATTTGGTCTAGCGCTATTATAAAGTTTATTTTTAACTATAGCTATGTCTATTTCATATTTTTCTTTTAATTTACTTTTTAAATCTTTAGGAAGAAGATTATTGAAATATAGATTTAGAATTTTTTTTCCAAAATAATTGCCAGAGGCTTCATCACCGATCATGAATCCTAAAGAAGGAGAATTTTTAGTTATATTTTTTCCATCATAATAACATGAATTTGATCCAGTACCTAAAATACAGGTAATGTTGGGTTCATTTTTGTATAGTGCTAAACAAGCGGCTTCTAAATCATGTTTGATTTTAATTATAGCTTGTGTAAAAACATTTTGTAATGCATCTTTTATGATTTTTCTTTTTTCTTTTTCTAAGCATCCAGCTCCATAAAAGAAAATTGTTTTTATGGTCTGTTTAAATTCATTTATTTCCGATTTTTTTAATGTATTAATAATTTCATTTTTCTTAGTAAAATATGGATTCAAACCTATAGTTTTAAACTCTTTTTTTATCTCACCATTTTTATTACATAATATCCAGTGGCATTTTGTTGATCCGCTTTCAGCTATAATTATCATTTGATATTTTTTAAATTATTTTTTTGTTGCTTGAAGCGTAAATACATACGGTAGTTTTTGTTTTTTTCTTCTTTTTAAAACAAATTTCCCTGGACTTCTTTCTATCATGCCCTCTAGCAAATATGGAGAATAATCAAACTCGCAAAAAGATTGTAATTTCAATCCATTAGATTCTAAAGACACAAATATATCTGTTAGAGAATGATTCCACCAGCAATCCTCTATTAATATATTTTTTCCGCCATCTGTATAGGAGCCGTATTCTTTTTCTAAATCAGGCTGTTGCTTATAAAAATAATCATATTGTTTTTCATCTAATAAAGCTATGAAAGGATGAAATTCAGTTAATATAAATTGACCTCCTTTTTTTAAGTGTTTTGAAATTGTATAACCCCATTTTTTTAAGTCAGGAAGCCATCCTAACACTCCATATGAACTAAAAATAACATCAAATTCTTCATTTAAATTCAATGAAAGAATATTCTTTTCAATAAAAGTCACATTAATATTTAATTCATTAGCTAGTTTTTTCGCGTTTTTAATTGCAATATTTGAAAAATCTACAGCTGTTACTTTTGCACCTAATTTTGCTAATGAAATACTATCTTGGCCAAAATGACATTGTAGATGAAGCAGTTTTTTGTTTTGTATATTATTAAGTTGATTTAATTCAATTGAGTTTAGTGAGTTTATATGTTTTTTAAAATCTTTATTATTATAAAAGGAGGATTTGATATGAATTTTTGTTCTTTCATTCCAGCTCGCTTTATTAATTTTTATATATTTATTAAAATTATTCATTTATGGTTAATTAATTTTATAAAATTAAATAAATACATTTAATAGCTAATTATTCAAATTAAAATTTTCAGATAAAAACATAAAACTATTGAATCCTTTTGACGATAAATTTATTTATTATCTTAAAAACAATCATAATATTCATGTTATAGATTTTTCAACTATATCAGGTGGTTGTGTAAACAGTACATATAAAATTAAAACTAAAAAATCTTTTTTATTTATTAAGATCAATACTGATTTTAATCCATTTCCTGAAGAAGTAAAAGGATTAGAAGAATTATCATTAACAAATACTTTTTATATACCTAAGGTTGTAGCTGTTGGGAATTTTAAAGAGTTAAATTATTTAATATTAGAGTATGTTGATGTATCAAAACCATCAAGTGATTTTTGGATTAATTTTTCTAATAATTTAGCTAGCCTTCATAGAAATTATAAAGATTATTACGGATTGGATTATAACAACTATATAGGATCTTTAGATCAAAAAAATACAATTAATTTAGATGGTATTGAATTTTTTATTAACTCACGTTTATTATTTCAATTAAAAATAGCTGGTAATAATTTGCCAGTTATTATTCATAAAAAATTTGAAAATTTATTTTCTGAATTGTATAATCTTCTTTCTGTTGAACCTGCATGTCTTTTGCATGGAGACTTATGGAGTGGTAATTATTTAGTTAATCATCATCAAAAATCGTGCTTAATTGATCCGGCTATTTATTACGGAAATAGAGAGGTTGATATTTCTATGACAAAACTTTTTGGTGGTTTCCCAAGTGAATTTTATCATTATTATAATAATTTTTATCCTTTAAATTATGGATGGGAGGATAGAGTAGATATTTGGAATTTATATCCGTTATTAGTTCATTTTAATTTATTTGGTAATATGTATCTTAACCAAATTGATAATGTTCTTAATAAATATATTTGATCTACATTAATTGGCAATCAATAAAATCAACTAGCATATGAATTAGAAGTCCCATGCCAATTATATTATAAGGTTTTTTAAAAAATAATAATACAGCATAGAAAAAAATAGCATAATATGTATGCAGTGGATGAAAATTAATGCTGCATCTATCAGCTTGAAAAATTGGATCTGCAAAGAGGTGATCTAAATCTACTAACATTGTTGAGATAAGAATTAGAAAAACTTTTTGCCAACTATTTTTATAAAATATATATGCTAAAAAAAAGGGGATGCCAAAATGTAAGGAATAATGTAAAATAGTTTGAATCATATTGAATATAAAAATACAAGAAAATCTTTTATAAATAAATATTATTTTAGGTTTGTATTATGAAAATTTATATATCTTTTTATTTGCTAATATTATTACTTTTTTTTTCTTGTGAACAAGAAGTTAATTTAGATTTAAATAGTTATGAAAATCAAATTGTAGTTGAGGGCTATATACAAGAAGGATATCCTGCGTATGTATTTCTTACAAGTTCAGAAAATTATTTTAATGTAATTGATACGAACACTTTAAATAATTTAATAATAAGTGATGCTAGGGTTGTGGTAGAAAGAGATGATGGATTAATACATGAATTAACTTATATTGGAAGTAATTTTTTAGATTCTTTGGATATTTCAGATACAATAAACGTGCCAACAAAAGCATTGTATTTAGATCTTTCGTATTTAGAAAATAATTTTAGTCAGACAGGTCATAAATACAAATTAAATATAGTATGGAGAAATAAAGTAATAAGTTCTACTACAATTATACCTCCTAAATACCCAATAGACAGTATTTGGGTAAAAAGAAAGGAGCCGGATAATAATCATAAATGTTACATATGGGGTCAGATGAACGACCCAGATACTTTAGGAAACTCAATATTAGCTCATTATAAAAGAGATTTGGGTTGGAAACCTATAGATCCAATTTATGTTCCTTGTGCAATAATTGCTCGAACAGACAATATTATTAATGGACAAAACTTTTCTACATATTTTTCTAGATCTGGTACAGTTCAAAATGAAGATGGTGTATTTCTTCCTTTTGATGCTCAACGATTGGTAGATGGAAAGTTAGTTCAAGAAGATATTGTGATTTTGAGAATTGCACATGTTGACATCAATACTTATAATTTTTTTCGAAGCACATACCTTATGCAAAATTCAAATAATAATCCTTTTGCTGAGCCAATGAATTTATCTAGTAATGTTAATGGAGGACTTGGAATATGGGCAGGTCTTGGCGTAAGTTATTACTATATACCCATAGTGCCAGATACAGTTATTAAAGATTCTTACAATAATAATTTCCAGGAAATTAAAATTCATGAGATATTTTAAATTTTAAGAAAGCTATATTTTAACAATTCTGAAATCTAATAATATAATTGTTAGTTTTGTATTATGGAAAAATACATACTTATATTTTTATTTTTTTTACCACAATTATCTTATTCTCAAGTAATTAATATAGAAGAGAAAAGACAGTCATATGAAAAAAAATGGACTGGTAAGACAAAATTTTCTTTTGATTTTAATAAATCACAAAAAGTAAATATAGAATTTGATAATACCACATATGTACAGTTTAATATTAAGAATTTCAGCATACTTTTTTTAAATGAAATTGATTTTGATAGAGCTGGTGGAATTGATTTTCAGAATGATGGTTTTCAACACTTAAGAATTAATAAATCTATTAATAAAACTTATAATGTTGAGGCCTATGTACAAAATCAATTTAATCCGGTTAGAAAGATTTTAAATAGAAAGTTAATGGGTTTAGGCGCTCGATTCAATCATAAAAACAATAATTTTTTAGGAATTTCATCATTTTATGAAGTTGAAAAAATAATAGATGGAATAATTTATAATGACGTGAGATTAAGTTCATATATATTTATGAAGTATGATTATGATAAATATTTTAGTTTTTTCACTACAACATATTGCCAGCCTAAGATTGATTATTTTAAAGATGTTAAAATTTCTTCAGAAATGCAGTTGAATTTTGTGATTACGAAAAAATTATCACTTAATAGTACTTTTGAAATCGTGTTTGATAGCTATCCTGCAAAAGATGTGGAAAGATTAATTTATAGTTTTAAAAGCGGAATAACAATTAATTTTAATTAGTTAAATGATTTTGATTAAATCATTTATGGTATATAATACTTGAATATTTTTGAAGTTATTTTTAACAGCACCGGTTTTATCAATTATAAACATTGTATTGTTGTTGAAATTATTTTCTAAAAATTTACAAAATTCTTCTGTGAATTTTTCTGTTTTTCTTGAGCTAATAGATGTTAAAATTTTAAAATTATTTTTTTTGAAAGATAAAATATTTTCTCTTGGCACATTTTGACCTAAATAAACTACAGAGTGATTATTTTTTTTCAATAATAGGTGTGAAAATAATAGACCAATATCATGGTACTCGTCTTCTGGTAAAAATAACACCCAATTGTCTTTTGTATTGACTTTAGTTTTTATTGATGCTATTTCTTTTGAAAGTTTAATGCGTATATTTTCAGATATAAAATGTTCATTTGATGGGTTTATTTCAGAATTCAAATAAAGTATGCTTACCCGATTCATTGTTTGAACCAGGATTTTTTCATAAAACTTTATTATTCCCATCTCTTCTACACATTCATTAAATGTTTTTTCAAATAATGATTGATTAAAATTAATAGAAGACTCAATAAGTTTTGAAACATAAATTTGATCCTTTGTGGATTTACTATTAGTAATTTTGAGAAGATCTTCAAGAAGTTTATTAATTTGATTATCCTCTTCTTTAATTAATTTTGAAATTTTATGCCCATTTTTTACAAGTATAGAATACTTTATACCTTTAATTAACATTTCATCATCATAATATCTAATATTTGTGGATGTTCTTTTTGGTTTTAAAAAGTTGTATCGATTTTCCCATGTTCTAATTAAAATTTTATTTAATCCACTAATTTTTGAAAATTGATCTATTGTATAGTTTGACATAATTATTTAATTTTTTTCCAAGATTGATTTGAATTAAGTATAAAGGTTCCAATAAACTCCATATCCCATTCTGATGGTTTTATTATGCTTAAAAATTTATAATTTTTCTTTTTATATAGGTAGTACTTTTTACCAATGATAGGATTGAAATTAATTTTTGAATTAAATATCTCTTCATTCCATTTTAACTCTATTAAAAGTTTTTCATATTGCTCCTTTAGTTCATTAAATCTACTTTTAAAATATGGCTGAGCTTCTAATTTTAAATTCTTTATTTTTTCTAAATTAAAACTTTTAGCGCTGAAACTGGTAGGATAACTTTTTTTGAAAGCATCATATTTATTTGATTCATAGTTAAATACAATATTATCAGGCTTTTTCATTTAATTTATTTAATAATTATTGCAAAATTACGGTTTTTTATGATTGTATAACAATTTTTTAAAAAAAATATACAAAATATGTTTTTAATTAAAAAAAGTTTTTACTTTTGCATAAAGTTTTTAATCAAATACTATACAAAATGGAAAAAAAGAAATACAAAAGAAAAAAAAGCATGAATAAAACAATGAAAGTTTTAAAGGAAATAAAAAAAAGAGTTCCTAATATAATTTTCAAAGCACAAAACCTAGTTGTAACTTTAAAAACAAGGGAACAATTGAAGGTTTGGTTAAAACTCTATCCAAACGGAACATATACAATTAATAACTAAACTATAATCACTTAAACTTTTAAAAAAATGACTAAAAAAATTACTTTTATATTGTCTCTAATGTTTGCATTTTTTGTTGCTCCAGCTGCAAACATAACTGTCAATACACAGGGGATGACATTTAATCCTTCAAGCATTAATATAAATGTTGGAGACACTGTTACATGGAATAATACCGGTGGATTTCATAATGTTAATGGAACCTTATCAACATATCCAAATAATCCAGAAGGTTTTGGAAATAATCTAGGATCTGGATGGACATTTACTCATATCTTTACTATTCCTGGAACATATAATTACCAATGTGACCCGCATTTACCTGGTATGATTGGTGTAGTTAACGTATCACAATCAAATTCAGTATATGATATTGTAACCAATTCATCAGATCATACTACTTTAAAGACTGCAATAGATGCATGTTCTTTAGATGGTACATTGTCAGGCTCTGGCCCATTCACATTATTTGCTCCAACAGATGCAGCTTTTAATTTATTACCTGCTGGAACAGTAACTGCATTATTAAATGATATTCCACAATTAACAGATATTTTATTGCATCATGTTGTTGGGGGTAGTGTAATGTCTACTATGTTATCTAATAATCAGGTTGTGACCACATTATTAGGTACAGATGTAACAGTTACAATAAATTCTAACGGAGTTTATATTGATAATGCAATGGTAACGGTAGCAGATAT
>PAZP01000014.1 GCA_002715565.1 Flavobacteriales bacterium | reverse complement strand
CTGCTTGCAGGGCTTTTTTTATATTTGCATTATGTTTAAAAAACTGTTTTATATAGTTTTTGCTTTTCCTTATTTTATGAATGGCCAACAGATTTATCTCACTGGATCTGATACTATTTGTGATAATGATATGCCTGCTAATATTTATTT
Source organism: Flavobacteriales bacterium (assembly GCA_002715565.1). Lineage (GTDB taxonomy): Bacteria > Bacteroidota > Bacteroidia > Flavobacteriales > BACL11. Next base: position 16,909 of record PAZP01000014.1, on the reverse strand, counting down.
TGATATTCAAGGCGGGGTTCCTCCCTATACCTTTGTATATTCAATTAATAATGAGATTCAAACATATGATACAATACGATCTGATATAAGTACTTTTATTAAGACAAAAAAACCAGGAGAATATAAGGTTGTTTATTTTGCTGATTCGGACCCGACAAATGGTGTAGATACTATAATTGGATCTGCTAATCTGTATGTTAATACATCACCAACAGCTATTATTTCTTCATATGATACTCTTTCAATTATTTCCCCTTCAGTAAGTTTTATTAGTATTTCAACAGGTAATATCTTTCAACAAGTTTGGGATTATGGAGATGGTTCCTTATACGATACTATAGATAACCCAACGCATGTATTTTCAATTGATGATATTAACTCTACAAATAGTACATTTAATTATACTGTTCAATTATTTATTGAGGATATTTATGGTTGTTCTGATACAACAACAAAAAACATTTTAATTATTCAGGATTTTTGGATGTTTATTCCGAATTCGTTTACCCCAGATAATGATAAACTTAATGATAAATTTTGTATTGAATATAATGGAATTAGAGAATCTACTTTTTTGTTTAAAATTTATAATTCACATGGTGATCTAATGTATCAAACTATTGATGCTAAAGATTTAATATGTAATTTAAATAATGGTTGGGATGGAACACATTTTAATACAGGAAAAGAATTACCAGCAGACTTATATTTATATGAATTTTATTTTCAGGATTATGCTGGTTGGAAAAATCAAAAATTTGGTGAAATTATTTTAATTAGATAAGTTATGAAAATATTAAAAAATAAAAACATTATAGTAACAGGTGCTACTAGAGGAATTGGTAAAGGAATTGTAACTTTATTTGCTAAGCAAGGAGCAAATATTGCATTTACATATCTTTCTTCTGATTCAAAGGCAAAGGAACTAGAAGATGAGTTAAGAAAATATGATACTAAAATTATATCTTATAAATCTGATGCTTCAGAATTTAAATCTGCACAAGGATTAATTGATAAAGTTTTATCAGAGTTTGAATCAATTGATGTATTAGTTAACAACGCAGGTGTTACCAAAGATAATTTATTACTTAGAATGGATGAGGATGATTTTGATTCAGTCGTTAGGGTAAATTTGAAATCAGTTTTTAATATGTCAAAGGCTGTTCTGAAACCAATGCTAAAGCAAAGAAAAGGATCAATAATTAATATGAGCTCTGTTGTTGGTTCAAAAGGTAATGCTGGGCAGTCCAATTATGCAGCTTCAAAATCAGCAATAAATGGCTTTACTAAATCTTTAGCTTTAGAAGTTGGCTCAAGAAATATAAGATGTAATTGTGTGGCTCCTGGATTTATAGAGACTGAAATGACAAATGTTTTAGGTGAAGATACTATTCAGTTGTGGAAGGAAAAGATTCCATTAAAAAGGCCAGGAAGTACGGAGGATATTGCAAACACTGCTTTATTTTTAGCATCTGATATGTCAACATATGTTACTGGACAGGTTATTAATGTTTGTGGAGGAATGTTAACATAGTTTCATGATTGATGTTTTTGATATTTCAGGATTCTATATTATTCTTTCTATTTTATTTGGGTCTTTAGTTAGTTACTTTTTCTATTACAAAGAAAATAATATTAATAATAATAAGTTATTATATTTTTTATTTACAATTAGAAGTATTTTTTTTTCAATTTTATTTTTTTTATTATTTAATCCTACATATAGATTTTTTCATCGTCAAATAGAAAAACCTGTAGTAATTATTGCTCAAGATAATTCTACTTCCATTACAAATTCAACTTATGAGCTTTTAAATAATATAGGGTCTAATTTAATTGATTTTGATGTTCATTATCTTTCATTTTCTAGTGTTGTTACAGATGGCTTAAATCTTGTTAATGGAGGGTTAAAAACAAATTACAGTAAATTTTTTAATGAGATAGATAGTAGATTTAAAAATAGAAATGTTCAAGCTTGTATTTTTGCCTCTGATGGATTGTATAATGCGGGTTCAAACCCTTTATATAATAATAATATATTATTCCCAATTTACCCAATAGCATTAGGGGATACTATAGATAAGAAAGATGTTGGGATAGTTAAAGCTGAACATAATGAAGTTTCGTTTTTAGGAAATATGGTGCCAATAAATATTGGTATTTCAATGAAGAACGCAAAAGGTGAAAGTGTAACTGTATCAATATTAAATAAAGGAATAATAATTTATAATAAAAAAATTGATATCAAAAGTAATGATGAATATTTAAGTTTAGATATACTAGTTAAACTAACAGATTTAGGTCTACAAAAGTATAATATAAAAATCTCTTCCCTTGATGGTGAACAAAATTTAATCAATAATAATTATACAACTTTTATAGATGTTATTGATTCAAAGTATAAAGTATTAGCTTTGTATAAAAATATTCATCCAGACATTGCAGCATTTAATAATGTGTTAAATGATTACAAGCATTTTGATTTAAAATTAAAACATGTTGATGAGTTTGATGAAAATATTAATGAATATAATTTATTAGTTATTTTTGGTGATATTGATAAAGAAAATATTGTAAGTATTATAAATGATTCAAAAGTTTCATTAATGATTTTTGACTTTAATAAATCTTCATTTAGAAATACGTTGAATAATATTATTTCATTTTCACCAAAAGGATATAATGAAATGATTTATGTAACTAAAAACAGTAGTTTTTCTAAATATACATTTTCTGAAGGATTACTTGAATTTATCAAATCATCACCACCTTTAAACACTTCATATGGAGATTATAATTTAATTAATGGCGTTGAGGTTGTTTTGTATCAAAGAAAATTGGATGAAGATTCTGATAAACCAATAGTTTCTTTATTTGAAAAAGATAAAAGAAAAATTGCTTTTTTAACTGCAGAAGGTTTTTGGAAGTGGAGAATGTTTGATTTTTTAAACAATAATAAGCATGATTTTTTTAATGAATTTTTTATAAAGCTTACACAATATTTAATGACGGATAATAACAAAGAGAGATTCCGTTTAAATTATAATAATTTTTATACTGAAAATGAAAATATAGTTTTTAATGCATCTTTTTTTAATGAGATCTATGAAAAGATAAATGATCCTGATGTTAGAATAAAAATTGTAAGCGAAAATGGAAAAGAATTTGATTTTTTATTTTTAAGAAGCACCCAAGAATATTATTTAGATATTGGAAAAATAGAGCCTGGTATGTATAGTTTTATTGCTAATGTGCATGGTTATGAAAAACAAAAAAGAGGTTTTTTTAATGTTACTGAATTAAAGATTGAGCAACTTAATACTCAAGCAGATCATAAATTATTATCAATGCTGGCAGTTAATTCTGGCGGTAAATTGTTTTATAAAAATGAAACTGAGGAGCTTCTTAATTTGATTCGTTCTAACTCTAATAATATTATTCATATCAAAGAAAAATTTCAGAGTTTAATTAATTTGCCTTGGATTTTAGTAATTTTACTTTTTTTGATATTCTCTGAATGGATTATTAGAAAATATAACGGTTTTTTATAAATATAAATTATGCTTTATACTCGTTATTTTTTTTATATAGTTGTTTGCGTGCTATTTGTATCATGCTCCACTTCTTCTGTTGTAGTAGATATTCAGCGTCCAGCTGATATTACTATTAATAATGTTATTCGTAATATAGTAGTAGTTAATAGAGTTAGTCCAACTAGAAAAAATTTGGCTAATAATATTGTTGAAGGTTTTTTAAGTGGTGAGTCTCTAGGCGTTGATAGAAAAGGTGCCAAATACTGTATTCAGGGATTATATAATATGATAGAAAACTCTGAGAGATTTAATATAAAAAATATTGAACCTATTGAGCTAAAAGGTACTGGAACATCCTCTTTTCCAATTCCTTTAGACTGGAATGAAATAACAAGTATTTGTGGTTCATATAATGCAGATGCCTTGATAGTATTAGAAACTTTTGATTCTAATTCAGAAATTATCATGGGTCCTCCAACAATGAAGAATAAAAAAATTAAAGGTGTAAAAGTAAAACAGAAAATTTTCCCATCTACTTTGATAGTTGAAGTTGAAGCTGGTTGGAGAATTTATGATGTAGCTAAAAAATTAATTATTGATGAAAATAAGTTTAGAGATATAAAGCGATTTTCTGCATCTGGAAATACTCCAAAAGAAGCTAAATTAAATTTGCCATCTAAATTTACAACTGTTAAAGAATCTGGAAAATTTGCTGGATATCAATATGGATTAAGAATATCACCTTCATGGATTAATGTTAGAAGAAGTTATTATTCTCATAAATATAATGAGTTTAAAAAAGCTAAGCATTATGTTGCTAATAATGATTGGGATAGTGCTGTAGATATTTGGAAACCGTTAACTTATTCTGACGATACTAAGTTAGCTGGAAGAGCCTGTTTTAATATGGCCTTGGCAAGTGAAATAAGCGGTAAATTAGATGTTGCAATTGAGTGGGTAAAAAAGTCTCAGAAATTTGGTGAGAAGAAGGCATTTAGTTATCTTCGAACTTTAGAAAAAAGAAAAATAGATGCAATTAAATTAGAACAACAATTAAACAATTAACATAACAATTAAAAATAAAAAAACATGGAAAATCAGGCGTTACCTAAAACAATGATAGTCGGAATAGTAAGTTTAATATTTATAGTGCTATTTGGTTCAAGTATCTTCTATACTGTCGAACCAGGAGAGAAAGCTGTTTTATTTAAAAAGTTTGGAGGTGGTTTAGATAAAGAAACAATTTATGGTCAAGGATTCCATATTATTGCGCCATGGAATACATTACACATTTATGATATTAAACTGCAAGAAACCTTTGAAAAGATGGAAGTTTTATCTAAAAATGGTCTGTCAATTAGAATAGATTTATCATTTAGATATAATCCTGTTGAATCTAAAATTGGTTTTCTTCACGATGAAATTGGTAGGGATTACTTGGAACGTATTATAAAGCCAGAAATAAGATCTGTTACTAGAGAAGTGATAGGTAATTATTTACCTGAGGAGTTATATTCAACTAAAAGGGAAGCTATAGAAGATGAGATTGAAACTCTTACTAGAGATAAAGTAGAAACAAAATATTTATCACTAGATGCAATTCTTATTAGAGATGTAACACTACCACAGACACTTAGAACTGCAATTGAGCAAAAATTAAAACAAGAACAAGAAGCTTTAGAGTATGATTTTAAAATTCAAAAAGCTAAAAAGGAAGCTGAAAGAAAAGAAATTGAAGCAAAAGGAATAGCTGAATTCCAGAAGATTGTCACTAGAACAATTACACCACAGCTGCTAAAATGGAAAGGAGTGGAGGCGACTCAAGAGATTGCTAAATCTCCTAATTCAAAAGTTGTAGTAATAGGTAATGGTGATGGTGATTTGCCAATTATTTTAGGAGGACAATAATATCTTTTTAAGAACGTTAAATTAAATATGAATTTAAATTTGAAATCAATGAAAAATCTTATTTTATTAATTTTAATATCTTCTATACCTTTTTTGTCAATGTCTCAAAAAAGAAGTAAAAAAGGAGTTAAGAAAAACACAGACATCTCAGTTGCATATGATTTTATGGTTATAAAAGGAGCTGAGATTGATATGAGTCAGGATGTATTGAATGGTATTAATCAAGAAGAAAGAGATCAGATTACACGTGATGTTTCTTTAGAAATGAAAATGAAAAAATATATAAAAGCTCCTTCTAAATTAATAGTCTCATTTGAATCAACAGATATGAGAGGTAAGGAGATTGGTGAGATGATGCGTAAATCAAATGAGATTAGAACTATGCCTGCTGCAGTTAAGCTAGCTGCTTCATATGGATGGGAGTTTATTAATGCCAGTGTGTTATCTAATGATGATGGAGTTATTCATTATTATTATATGAAAAGAAATATTAAAAAGTAATTAAATTACTTTTCCATTAATAATAACTTTATTTATTACTGATTCCCCAAAATTATATGCTAAATAGCTATAAGAGGGAATATGTTTTGTTATAAAAAGATTTGCTTTTTTTCCAATAGATATAGTTCCAAGTTCTTTTTCAACTCCCATAGCATAAGCACTATTTATAGTAGTTGCATTTATTACTTCCTCTGGTGTCATTTTTAGTTTTATACATCCAAGAGAAGAAACAAAATTCATATTACCACTTGGTGATGATCCTGGGTTGAAGTCTGAGGCTAGCGCAATAGGTAAACCTTCGCTTATCATTTTTCTTACAGGACTATATGGGATTGACAAAAAGAATGAGCATGAAGGAAGAATAGTTGGCATACATTTAGAGTTTTTTAATGCTAAAATATCTTCATTGTTCATCACTTCAAGATGATCAACAGATAATGCTCCTAAATCAACAGATTTTTTTATTCCACCTAAACTGTTAAATTGATTTACATGAGTTTTTGCAGTAATATTATAACTTTTAGCTGCAATTAATAAATCTTGCAAGTCTTCTACAGAAAAATATCCTACTTCACAAAATATATCTATAAAATCAGCTAAATTATTTTTTGCAATAATTGGTAGCATTTCATTTATTATGATTTTTAAGTAATCTTTTTTATTTTTTTTAAACTCCTTAGGAACAGCATGGGCGCCTAAAAAAGTTGACTTAATAGTTATTTCACTATTTTCTTTAAGTCTTTTAATAACTTGAAGTATTTTTAACTCTGATTCTATTGTTAATCCATATCCACTTTTTATTTCTATAGCTCCAGTTCCTAGTTTTGCTAAATCATTTAATCTTATTAAAGCTTCCTTATATAATGTGTCTTCATCTTGGTTTTGTAACTTTATGGCAGAATTTAAAATACCTCCTCCATTATCTGCTATTTCTTGATAGCTTAAACCTTTTATTCTACTTATAAATTCTTCTTCTCTACTCTTTGCAAAAACTAAATGTGTGTGACTATCACAATATGTAGGGAATACCATACCGCCTTCAGCATCTATGATATTTATATTATTCCAATCATCAATACCCTTCCATTCTAACATATCTCCATAATCACTTATGATTCCTTGATTGATTTCTATAAATGCATTATCTATAGTTTCTATTTTTGACATATCATTACCAGAAACAAATTTTTTTTGGGTATTATCTGTTTGAATTAATTTAGATATGTTTTTAATTACTGTTTTCATATAAAATGCTAAAATACAAAATTAAGACTTAAGCAAATATCTTATATTTGTACTATGGGAAATACTTTTGGAAGGTTATTTAAACTTACAACGTTCGGAGAATCACACGGAAATTCAATTGGAGGCATAATAGATGGTTGTCCCGCTGGTTTAGAAATAGACTTTGAACATATTAATTTGCAATTAGCTAGAAGAAAGCCTGGCCAAAGTAGTATTACAAGCAGTAGAAAAGAATCTGATATCGTTGAATTTAATTCAGGTATTTTAAAAGGTAAAACAACCGGAACACCAATCGGTTTTATAATTAAAAACAATGATGTTAAGAGTAAGGATTATGATCATCTTCAAAATGTATTTCGACCATCTCACGCAGATTTTTCTTATTATGCTAAATATGGGATTCGTGATCATAGAGGTGGTGGTAGATCTTCAGCAAGAGAAACTGTATGTAGGGTAGTAGCGGGTGCTATCGCTCAACAAATACTAATTAAAATCGGTGTCAAAATTCATGCTTATGTTTCGAAAGTAGGTTCTGTTAAATTAAATAAATCTTACTTGGAAATAGATCCTGATAAAATATTCTCAAATAATGTTAGATGTCCAGATTTATCAATTTCTAATAAAATGATAGAACAAATTAAAATTCATAAAGAAAATGGAGATACAATTGGTGGGCAGATAACTGTTTTTGCTAAAAATATGAAGCCTGGTTGGGGAGAACCAGTTTTTGATAAATTACATGCATGTTTAGCCAAGGCCATGCTATCCATAAATGCTGTGCATGGATTTAAATATGGATTTGAAAGTGTTGATATATCTTCATGTAAAGGTAGTCAAGTAAATGATATTATAGAGAATAGTAGTGGAAAAACAAAAACAAATTTTTCTGGAGGAATTCAAGGTGGTATTAGTAATGGTAATGATATATATTGTAAAATAGATTTTAAGCCAGTGTCTACTATCATGAAGAATCAATATTCATCTGATGAAACGGGGAAAGTCACACTTATTAAAGGGAAAGGAAGACATGATTCATGTGTGGTTCCAAGAGCTGTTCCAATCGTTGAAAGTATGATGGCTTTAACATTAGTTGATCATTTTTTAATAAGTAAAACAAATAAAATTTAAATATTATGAAAAAGTTATTATTTTTATTATTTCCTATAACGATGTTCTCTCAAGGGCCGCAGTATAATATTACAGTTAATACAAACAATGCATGGCAAGCAAATTTGTTTTTTCAACGAGGAGGGTCTGCGCAACAAAAACCTGTAAAAATAATTGATCCATCTGGGGTTGAGATTTTTTCTCAAGTTTGGGGTATGAAGGGTTGGGATTTTAAGGTTAATTATAATAATAAATTATCATATTTTGATAGAGCATCAAAGGGATGGTTTATAATGGATTCATTACAAAATGTTGTGGATTCTGTTTATTGTCAAAATGGTTATATTGCAGATAATCATGATTTTTTAGCTTTACCAAATGGTAATTATGTTCTAATTTCATATGATCCTCAACCATATGCTATGGATACAGTCGTTCCAGGTGGAGATCCTAATGCAATTGTTGAAGGTTTTATTATTCAAGAATTAGATTCAAATCATAATTTATTATTTGAATGGAAAAGTTGGGATCATTTTCATATTACCGATAATATACATTTAAGTCCATGGACTCAAAGTAATTTAGATTATGTGCATGGTAACGCAATTGATATTGATTTTGATGGTCATTTTTTAATTTCTTGTAGAGGATTAGATGAAATAACAAAGATACATCGATTTACAGGTGATATTATTTGGAGATGGGGTGGAACACAAAATGATTTTACATTTGTTAATGATTATCCATTTACTCATCAACATTCTATTCGTAGTTTAGGTGCAAATAGATATCTAATGTATGATAATGGGAATCATAGTGATCAGTATATAGGTGTAAAACTTTCTAGAGCTGTTGAATATGAATTAGATACAGTATTAATGACAGCGACTAAAGTTTGGGAGTTTGTCCATCCTGACTCACTCTATTCTCCTTCTATTAGCAGTGCTCAAAGGTTACCTAATGGAAATACCCTCATAGATTTTGGTAATTTACAATGGCTTGGTATGGGTTCAGTTGTAACCGAAGTAGATTCTAATAATCAAATTGTATTTCAATTAGAGTATCAAAATGGTGGAAATCTTTATCGTGCTTATAAATTTGATTGGTTTTTTCACACACCAAGTTGGGATTGTGATGGACAAGGTAACTGTATTGATCCTGGTAATGGTCAAGGGCAGTATAGTTCTTTTATTGCTTGTGATACTACTTGTCTGTCTACTTCAAATCCGACATGGGATTGTGTTACTTATGTAGGCAATGTTGGTAACTATTGTTATGACCCAGGAAATGGATTGGGGTCTTATATGTCTTTAAGTGCTTGTGAAAACGCTTGTATACCTCCATCTTGGGATTGTGATGGTCAAGGAGTCTGTATAAGTCGTGATGATGGAATGGGTATGTTCTTTGATTCTACTCAGTGTGTAAGTTACTGTGAATCTATATCAATTGTAAGTGAACAGCATAATTTTAAACAGCAAGTTGTCAAAATTATTAATATGCTTGGTCAAGAAACTATTCCTATCTTTGATGTGCCATTATTTTATTTTTACAATGATGGAAGAGTTGAAAAAAAAATATTTAAAAAATGAAGAATTTACCTACAGTAATATTTTGTATAATAATCTTTTTAATAATTAAAAAGAAATTTTTTGATAATACAGACTATAAAAAAATGTTAGAAGAAGGCGCTGTAATTGTTGATGTTCGATCTGAGAATGAGTTTTTGACTGGTAATATTGAAGGTTCTTTAAATATTCCATTAAATGATATGTTNAAGAATTTGGAGAAATTAAATGATAAAGAACAGCAAATAATTACTTGCTGTGCTTCAGGAATTAGAAGCGCGACTGCAAAGCAATTACTACGAACTAAAGGATATAAAAATATAGTAAATGGTGGTGGTTGGAGTACTCTTAATAATAAAATAAAATAACTTTAAATTTGATAGTTATGAATAAATTGTCTTTACACTGGAAAATAATTATTGGTATGATTTTTGGAGTATTGTTTGGCTTGTTAGCAAGTTTTATGCAGTGGATTGATTTCACTAATAATTGGATAAAACCTTTTGGTGTCATTTTTGTAAATCTTTTAAAGTTAATAGCTGTCCCATTAGTTTTAGCTTCTCTTATAAAAGGTGTTTCTTCTCTGTCTGATATTTCTAAGTTATCTAGAATAGGAGGAAAAACGATTGTAATTTATCTTTTTTCTACTATTCTTGCTGTAATAGTTGGATTAGTATTAGTTAATGTATTTGAGCCTGGTGCAAATTTTGATGCTAATACAATTAGAGTTACTAATAATATTGAATCTTCAGCATCTGAAAAAATTAACCTTGCTAATAAAGTTAGTTCAGAAGGTCCATTGCAATTTGTTGTAGATTTAGTTCCCACAAATATTTTTGCGGCAGCTAGTAATAATGCTAATATGTTACAGGTAATATTTTTTGCAATTTTATTTGGTTTGTCAATAGTTTTGCTTTCAAAAGAACAAACTAAATATGTGCGAGGATTTTTTGATGGACTTAACGATATAATACTTAAAATAGTAGAATTAATTATGTTGTTTTCTCCATATGGAGTGTTCGCCTTATTAGCATCTCTTGTGGTAGATTTTGGAGCCAGTGTTAGTTTGTTTATTACTTTAGCAAAATATTCCTTGCTAGTTTTTATTGGTTTATCATTGATGGTTTTTGTTGTTTATCCTTTTTTGTTATCTGTATTTACCAAATTAAAATATGTAGAATTCTTTAAAGGTATATCTCCAGCGCAAATGTTGGCTTTTTCAACTAGTTCTTCTGCTGCAACACTTCCTGTAACTATGGAGAGATGTGAAGATCATTTAGGAGTGTCTAAAGAAGTATCTTCATTTGTGTTGCCATTAGGTGCTACTATGAATATGGATGGCACATCACTCTATCAAGCAATAGCTGCTGTTTTTATTGCGCAGGTTTATGGNATTGATTTAGATTTATCTGCTCAATTAACAATAGTTCTTACTGCAACTTTAGCATCAATTGGTGCGGCTGCTGTTCCTGGAGGNGGGATGGTAATGTTAGTGATCGTCTTAGGTTCAATAAATGTTCCTTCAGAAGGACTTGCTCTCATTTTTGGTGTTGATAGACTGTTAGATATGATGAGAACAGTTGTGAATGTAACAGGAGATGCAACAGTTGCTTCTATAGTGTCTTCATCAGAAGTTGTTGTGAATTCTACAAATAGTTAAATTAATTAACTAGTGCGTTTTTCTTTACTTATATTATTATGTTTTTTTTCTTGTAGTAATTTGCATTTTCATCAAGATATAATTAACAATGAATGTATCCCTTCTAAATTCACTCATAAAAGAATTGTGAAAGATTTTAAAAATAAAATACATAATAATAAAATTAAGCAAGATGATTTAAAGAGATTGGAATCGCTTTCACATTCACATGCGTCAGCATATTTTTTAGCATTACAATCAGAAATTTATTGGAATCAACAGAAATTTTTTAAGGCCGAAGAAAATGCATTAAAAGCACTTGATTTATGTTCTGAAAATTTTCCTGAACTATATTATATTTTAGGAGATATTGCGTTTCAGAGAAAAGATTTCAAAAATTCTTATTTATTTTTAAAAAAATCTTTTNAATCTTCNTTAGAAGATCCTTATTTTTCAGATGCGTCTATACTTTTTTCTAAAGCTAAGCAGGTTGCTGATATATTAAACAATCCAGTAGAATTTAAACCTTTTTTATTGTCTGCTATATCTACCAAAAATGATGAATATCTTCCTGTTATTTCTCCTGATCAAGAAAGTTTGTTTTTTACTCAAAGATCTAGAAAGAAATTAAAAGGAAAAGTTGCAAATANTATNATTGTTGAAGATTTCATGTTTAGTAATCTTGTTGAAAATTCATTTGTTGATGCTACTCTTTTACCATACCCATTTAACATTGAAAGTAATGAAGGGGGGGCATCTATTACAATTGATAATAAAACTTTATTTTATACTAAATGTAGTATTAATTATGATGGATATAAGAATTGTGACATTTATTATGTTAAACGTGTAGGTTCTAAATGGTCTGAACCTTATAAGCTTCCTGATTATATTTCTAGTTCTGATTCCTGGGATTCTCAACCTACTATATCTTCTGATGGGTTAACTCTTATTTTTGCAAGTGATAGGTCAGGAGGTTTAGGTAAAACTGATTTGTATGAAACTAATTTTATTGACAATAAATGGAGTAAGCCAAAAAATATTGGTCCTATAATTAATAGTAATTTTGATGAAAAATCACCTTTTTTACATGCTGATGGATTAACTTTGTTTTATGCATCAAATAATATGCCAACCGTTGGTGGTTTTGATATATTTTATTCTAGAAAAGACAGTTCAGGAAATTGGGGTCAACCTATCAATATAGGATTCCCTATAAATACAGATTATGATGAATTGTCAATGGTAGTAAGTACAGATGGCAATACTGCCTATTTTGCCTCAAATAAATTAGATGGTATAGGTGGTTGGGATTTATATCAATTTAGTTTATACGAAAAAGCCAAGCCTAATAGAGTGTTTTTTTTAAAAGGTAATATTGTTTCTAGTGATGATAATTTAAATGATATAGAAATAGAGTTTAAAAATATGAGAACACAAGAAATAACTGTTGTTAAAGCTGATTCTATGAGTTATGTTGCATCTTTAGTATTGGGTAAAAATGATGATGTGTTAATGACAGTTAAGAAAGAAGGTTTTGCCTTTAAATCGCAATATTTTTCNTCTGATGATGCTTTNTCTTTTTCNCCTTTAAATTCTGATATTAGNTTAANAAAATTAGAAGAAGGTAAATCTTTTAAGATAGATAATATTTATTTTGATAATAATTCTTTTGAAATCACATCATTTACTAGAAATATCTTAATTGAATTTGCGGACTATCTNCAAGTTAATAATACTTTAGTCATAGAGGTTAATGGTTATACTGATAATATAGGTAATGAAGAGGATAATCAGGTTTTATCTGAAAAAAGAGCAAAAGCAGTATTAGATATTATNGATTCATGTGGGGTAAATANTTCTAGGATTTCTTATAATGGATATGGGGAGAAGTATCCAGTTGCTGATAATGAAAATGAGTCAGGTAGGGCTAAAAATAGAAGAACGGAATTTAAGATTATTAAAAAATAATATTTATCTTATTTCTTTTATTCTTGCTTTTTTTCCTTGAAGATCTCTTAAGTAGTAAATCCTAGCTCTTCTCACTTTCCCTCTTTTATTTACTTCTATTTTTTCTATTATAGGTGAGTTTACAGGAAANATTCTTTCGACATTNATAGANTGTGATATCTTTCTTATAGTAAAAGTTTCAGTAGATCCTGATCCTTTTCTTTGAATAACATCACCTTTGAAGAATTGTGTTCTTTGTTTATTTCCTTCACTAATAGTATAATATACTGTAATNTTATCACCAGATTTGAAGTTAGGAAAATCTCTTTTTGTTGTTATTTCTTTTTCTATTTCTTTGATAATATCCATTTTTTAATTTTTAGTAAAGGTTTGCAATATTACAAAAATATTTTATTTTAAAAGGTCAGGTCGNTTTTTCTTTGTCTTTTTGAATGACTGCTCATCTTTCCATTTAGCTATCAATTTTTGATCTCCNGATAATAAAACTGATGGAACTTTCATTCCTTTGTAATTTGANGGTCGTGTATAAACTGGAGCNTCAAGTAAATTGTCTTGATAGGAATCTGTTAGAGCTGAAGTTTCATCTGATAATACTCCNGGAATAATTCTNACAATAGAATCCATNAGNATAGCTGCAGGAAGAATTCCTCCAGTTANAACATAATCNCCGATTGAAATTTCTTTTGTNATATGAAGATCTCTTATTCTTTGATCAACTCCTTTGTAGTGTCCACATAAAATAATAAGGTTTTTATGGGTTGATAATTTGTTAGATATTTGTTGATTTAGACATTCTCCNTCTGCTGAAAGATATATTATCTCATCATAGATTCTTTCATCTTTTAGTTTGCTAATAATGTTGTCAATCGGCTGTATGGTCATAACCATTCCTGAACCGCCACCAAATTGATANTCATCTACACTTTTTTGTTTNTTNTTAGAATAATTTCTTAGATCATGTATATTAACATTTACTTTTTCTTTTTTGATTGCTTTTGAAATAATAGAATGAGTAATTATGTTTTGAAAAAAATCAGGAAAAATGGTAATGATATCAATTCTCATTTTGTAGATAAATTTTAGTTATTTTAAATAATTTTTACGCATGACATTATGTCATTTTAAATAATTAAGTTATTTATTTTCAGTAATTTATAAAATTTATATAAAGTTTTTAATTAGCTATAAAATTATTATGCTTTTATATGAATTTGTATTAGTATTTTCACTTAAACTTTTAATAAAATATGTACCTTTATTTAAATTGTTTAAGCTAATTATTTGTCCTTGTTTTAAATCTTTATAATTGTAATATATTTTTCCAGAAATATCATAAATTAATAAATTAGAAATAGGTTTTTGAATTATAATTGAATTATTAATAATTTTAAAATTAACTAACTCAGAATTATTTTTGTGTACAATTGTTGGTATTTCTTCAAATACATCTAAGCTAAATTGATGTAGTACATCTCCACTATTTTGAGCATCTCCATTTGCAGCAATAAATGCACCATAAAAAGTAATGGGCTGATTAGCTCCAGTGCTAGGAGCTGTCCAGTCAAAACTCCAGTTTTTATTACCAGATTGACCAGTTGTACCATTAAAAGTATGTGTTACTGCATTATTATTATTTGTCAATTGAGTTTCTAAATTATTTGTAATCATAAATGTTCCTGATTTATTTCCATTATTCTCTTCAGCTGTAACTTCAAAACCAAATTTAGATATTCCAGATTGTTGAATATTAGCAGTGATTGTATATGTTTGACCTGGAACATAACCATTTGCAGGAATATTTGATGTTATAGTTGCATTGTTTCCTGTTCCTGCATAATGACAGCTATTACATAATGAATTATCACCTGACGAACCAGTTTTACCCCCCGGAGAACCTGAAGTAAAACTGGTTGTTTCTTTAGGATAAAACAGTATGCTTAAACCAAAAATAATTGTAAATATTGCGTAAAGTGGTTTCATGTTTTTTCTTTAAAAATAATAAATATTATTAATTATAAAGTCGAAGGCTATGTAAAAAATTATTCATTTTTACTAATTTTGTATATATCATGAATTTTTTATTTAAAAAATATCTTTTATTTGTTTTATTTTATGTTCCGTTTTATGTAAGCGGTCAGATTGGTATTTCAAATACTGCCCCTAATAATAATCCTACACATTTAATTCAAAATATCTTAACTGGTTCAGGTGTAGCAGTTAGTAATATTTCATTTACTGGTAATAATCAACAAATTGGATATTTTGCTAATGGAACATCTATAGGTATGCAGGAAGGTATCGTTATGACATCTGGATATGCATTAGGTGCAGATTTAGGTGGTAATCCTGCTGCTGGAAATTTTCCAGGTGTAACATGTCAAAATAATCCTGGTACAATTTGTAATGATTTATATTTAGTTGCAAATTCGGTTCCCCCATTAATTGGTCAAGGTTTTTCTGTTTCAGATATTAATGATGCGTGCATTTTAGAATTTGATTTTGTGCCTGAATCTGATACATTAACATTTAAATATTGTTTTGGTTCTGAAGAATACCTCACATGGATAAATAGCTCATATAATGATGTTTTTGGTTTTTTTATAAGTGGCCCTGGAATTAATGGACCTTATTCAAGTCCACCTGGATTTCCTAATGGGTCACAGAATATAGCAATTGTTCCTAATAGTAATCCTCCTTTACCAATTACAATAAGCTCAATTAACCCTGGAATTAATTCTCAATATTATAATTCTGGAAATGTTACTATTTCTTATAACGGGTATACTGATGTATTTACAGCAATGGCTATAGTTCAGCCATGTGAAACTTATCATATTAGATTAGCAATAGCTGATGGATCTGATTATTATTTAGATTCAGGAGTTTTTCTTGAAGCCAATAGTTTTTCTAGTCCTTCTGTTAATATTTCTGCATTTGGTACTGCTCTTGGAGTAGATACTTTAGATATTGCCTGTAATACTACAATAGATTTAGAGTCACAGCTTAGTGGAAATTATAATATTTTATGGAATACTGGAGCTACAACTGATGTGATAAATGTTGGTGCGGGTATATATTATTTTTCTGTAAGTTATGGAAATGGAAATTCATGTGTTTTATTTTCTGATACTGTTGTTGTTAATGAGATTTCTACATTGAACATTAATGTAGATGATTCTACAGATGCTAGTTGTAATGGGGGTTCAGATGCAAGCATTGATATTACAGTAACTGGAGGTACACCTGGTTATACATATTCTTGGTCCAATGGATCTACTAGTGAGGATTTAAGTGGTATTCCTGCGGGTAGTTATTCCGTAGTTGTATCAGATGCTACAGGTTGTATAGAGATTTTAAACAACATTATAGTAGGTGAAGCATCTGGTTTAACCCCTACCACTTTAATTACTTCTAATTATTCTGGTGAACATATTTCATGT
>PAZP01000013.1 GCA_002715565.1 Flavobacteriales bacterium | reverse complement strand
TTAATTGAAGCAGCTATGATTGCAAATAATATACCTGCTAATATATTCAGAAAAAGATTCGGTTTTGAAAAATGGAAAGACTTTGATAAAAATCTTTGGGAGAAAATAAAAGATATTTCCTTAGAAAAGGAGCAGGTTTATAATGGTGAAATCACTGGAACTGATTTATCAATAAAAGCTATTAAAATTTGTGAAGAAAACATTGAAAAATCTCTATTATATGATAAAATAAAAGTTGAAAAATTTGATTTTTTTAATAAAAAAATTAAACCTAATACATTTGTTATTTTCAACCCACCTTATGGAGAAAGATTAAATTTAAATTCAGATTATTTTTATGAAGAAATAGGAGATGCTCTCAAAAATAATTATCAAGATTGCAAAATATGGTTAATATCTTCTGATCTTGAAAACTTAAAATTTATAGGCTTAAAACCATCGAAAAAAATTAAACTAATAAATGGGAAACTTGAATGTAGCTTTAGAAAATTTGAAATCTATAAAGGAAGTAAGAAGAAAAAATATTTAAAAAATAACAACTAATTATTTTGAAGGTTCCTTGCTTCTTCAATTGTAATCCTTTCTCCATCCTTTGTTGCAAAAATAAATGCTTCTTTAAAGCCTACCTTCTGAACTTCTAAAACTCTTGCTGTTGCTTCAGAAAAATCTTGATATTTACCAGCATAGTATTTATACATTTCTGTGCCTGACTGTTCAGAGGTTACATTTCCTACTTTACTCATCTTCTCTAAATTTTCAGCACTTAAGGAAGCTTTACCTACAAAAATCTGAACAGTATATTGTATATTTACCTTGATTTTCTCTTTTGACGCATTATTTAATAGAGCTTTATTGTTGCTAGCTTTAGGTGTGCTTTTAGCCTTTCTACTTTTTTCTTGTTTTTTTTGAACAAAATATTCAATAGATCTTTTGCCATTTTTATAACTAACAACAAAAGCATCTTCAAAACCTCTAGCTCTCATTTGGAACATATAATCTATAGCCGGTTTCTTATCAACAAAAGAACCTGTCATATATTTTATTAATCCATCACTATCTTTAATATGTATCACATTATCTATACCATTAAATATTTCATCTGATAATTTTACTTCATAAGCCCCAATCTGCACTCTATATATAATTTTATCAGTATTTACATTTAATGTTTCTTCTACTTCATTGATATTCTTTTTTTCATCTTTAATTTCATCTTTATCATCAGATGAATCCATTTTTTGATTATTATCAATTGGCATTTCTATTTCTTCAACGTATTCTTTAATATACCCATCAATATCTTCTAACAAATAAACATCATTAAATCCTTCAGTTTCTAACTTATAAAGTCTATTTTGTGCATCATCAATACTTTTATAATTACCAACCATATATATAATATAACCATCGTCCTGAGCAACACTTTCTAAATCATCTATACTTAATAATCTAATTTGCTCATTCTCAGAAATATCTTCGTCATATTTTGCAATCTGTATTTTATATCTTAAACCCTTATTACTATCTTCTAATTCATTATTATATTGTTTATTAAAAGCATTTGCCTTAGCTATCAAATAATCGTTAATATTTTGATAATCATCTTTTTGGATTTCAGAATTATTATAAACATTTGCATACTTTCTAGATGCAACCTCATAGTCATACATACTACGATACTTTTCATCTGTTAATGTTACTCCAAACTCATCAACTAAGGCCCCCTCTAATGTGTTTAATTCTTTATCTAAATAATTAGCTATACCATCTTTATCATCATCGAGTGGACATCCATATACATCAACTTCTACTCCTTGTGGTGTTTTAAGACATCTGTCATTTACATCAGGAACTAAATCACCATCCTCATCTTCAACTTCAAATGCCTTAAAATTAACATCTGAATAATATGAATCGTCTATTTTTTGTTTTTTAGGGACTAATGTGAAAAAATCATAGTGTATTACAAAATCAGCAAGTATAATATTATCAACACTACTTGGTTCTTGTAAATCAAAATCTGCTAAAGAAGTTATGTAATTGAATGAAACATCAAACCTAATACGTTCCGATACATTTAAAGCTAAACCAAATCCTACTGGAACCATAAAAGAACTTTCTTTAGGATGAATTGTTTTTCCAGCAAATTGATTTGCAACATCATAGTTTTCCCATGTCACAGTCTTGTAATTCACTTGTTCAACTCCTAAATTAATAAAAGGACTGATGTTGTTATTTTGAAATAAATTATTAAATGTATAATTCAAATGTAATCCAACAGAATTTACTTCTGAACTAAACTTGTTTTCTGAGGTTTCAGAAAGTTTAAAATCACTAAATAATAAAGAAATATCTGTGTTTTTAGCCACATTAAACCTCATCCCAGCTTTGAAACCAATATTTCCTAGTAAATTATTTGTTTTAGGACCTTTTATATCAGCTTGTGCACTATAATAACCGGAACCTAAAGAAAATCTTGGTTGAAATGGCATTTCTAATTCTTGTTCATAATAACCTTTTTGCGCAGAAGTAGAGAAAAATGTGAAAAGGAAAAAGAAAAAGATATTTATCTTAATTAATCGATTCATTATTAATAGATTTAAAATTCGTGCTAAAATAATGAATAATTTATAAATATAATAGCTTAGTATATTAGATAAAAACATTTATATGTTAATAACAATACTAGAAATTAGGTTTTAAAGTATATTTATTATAAAAATTTTCAATTATCTCAACGGCTTCTGAAGGGGTATCTACTATCTGTATTAGATTTAAATCTTTATTAGAAATATTTTTCTCTTTATTTAGCATAATTGTTTTAATCCAATCTATTAATCCTTTCCAATATGATTTTCCAACTAAAACAATAGGAAACTTAGCTATTTTCTCAGTTTGAATCAATGTAATAGCTTCAAATAATTCATCCAATGTTCCTACACCTCCAGGAAGAACTATAAAACCTTGCGCATACTTTACAAACATGACTTTTCTAACAAAAAAATAATCAAAATTTATTAATTTGTCGATATCTATATAATTATTTGCTGACTGTTCAAAAGGTAAATTAATATTAAGACCTACTGATTTACCTCCACCTTTTTTAGCTCCCTTGTTTGCTGCCTCCATAATACCAGGACCACCACCGGTTATCACACCATATCCCTTTTGTGTTAATAAAAATGCAATTTCTTCTGCTTCTATGTAATACTTATTTTTAGAATTTGTTCTAGCTGAACCAAAAATAGATACGCAAGGACCAATTTTTGACAATGTATCAAAACCATCTACAAATTCTGACATAATTTTAAAGATATGCCAAGAATCTGAAGTTTTAATTGTATTCCAATTCTTAGCTTTAAATGCTTGTCTAATTTTCTTTTCTTCTTTATTCATAAAATTTAATTTAATTTTATTTAATTCAACTCTTTAAATAAATATTTTGCTGTATAGCTATTATTTACTTTTACGATATCTTCAGGTATTCCGTTACATATAACTTTACCTCCTTTTTTACCCCCTTCAGGACCTATATCTATAATATAATCAGCAGATTTTATTACATCCATATTATGTTCAATAATTAACACAGAATTACCCTTGTCTACAATTGAATTAATGACACTTAATAAAACTTCAACATCCTCAAAATGTAAACCTGTAGTAGGTTCATCTAAGATATAAAATGTATTTCCTGTGTGTTTTTTTGATAATTCAGATGCTAATTTTATTCTTTGTGCTTCACCACCGGACAATGTTGTAGAAGATTGACCTAATTTGATATATCCCAAACCAACATCTTGTAATGTTTTAACAATTCTAAAAATATTTGGTATATTTTGAAAAAAAACAACTGCTTGATCCACAGAAAGATCTAAAATATCAGAAATAGATTTTCCCTTATATAGAATTTCAAGTGTTTGTTGATTATATCTTTTCCCATAACAACCCTCGCATTCTACATCAATATTTGCCAAAAAATTCATTTCTATAGTTTTTTTTCCACCTCCTTTGCATATTTCACATCTACCTCCTTTAACATTAAAAGAAAATCGACCAGATTTATAAGATCTAATTATAGATTCAGGTAACATAGAAAAAATATCTCGAATTAGTGAAAAAACACCTGTATAAGTAGCTGGATTTGATCTTGGTGTTCTACCAATTGGTGATTGATTAATTGCAATAACTTTATCTATATAATCTATACCTTCAATTTTACTGTAAGACAAAGGTTCTTTTTCTGATCTAAAAAAGTGCTTGTTTAAAATAGGATACAGAGTATCGTTTATCAAGGTTGATTTACCACTTCCTGAAACTCCAGTAACGCAACAAATTAACCCTAATGGAATTTTAACATCTATTTTTTTTAAATTATTTCCGTTAGCTCCAAAAAGTTTCAAGTACTTACCATTACCTTTTCTTCTAAAATTAGGAACATAAATATTTCTATGACCATTTAAAAATTCAGATGTAATACTATTTTCTTTTATAATTGAATCATATTTACCAGTATTTATAATTTGACCACCGTTGTGTCCTGCATCAGGACCTAAATCTACTATATAGTCAGAATTTTGTATCATTTCTTTATCATGTTCTACAACNATTACTGAATTGCCAATATCCCTTAATTTTTTTAAAGAATCTATTAATTTTAGATTATCTCTTTGATGCAAACCAATACTTGGTTCATCTAAAATATAAAGGACATTAGTTAATTTTGCTCCAACTTGAGTCGCCAAACGTATTCTTTGTGATTCACCACCGCTCAAACTACTGGATTTTCTGTCTAATGATAAATAAGATAATCCTACATCTAAAATAAATTTAATTCTTTTAGTTAATTCTTGAAGTATTTGAAANCCTATCTGAAGTTGTTGATCATCTAAATGATTTNCTACTTCATCTATCCACTTGTTAAATTCTAAAATATCAAGTTGAGAAACTTCAGATATATTTTTATTTAAAATTTTAAAATGTAATGATTCTTTATTTAATCTTAATCCTNTGCAAGATGGACAATCTTTTTGAATCATATATTTTGAAGCCCATCTTTTCATCGAATGCGATGATGATNCTGATTGTTCTTTTATAAATGTGAAAATACCAGGAAAATCTATTTTATAGGTTTTGGAAATTCCAGCAGATTTATATTTAACTTTTATACTGTCAGTAAGACCATANAATATTGCNTCTAAAGCTTCTTTAGAAAAATCTGAAATAGGTGTATTTAAATTAAAATTANATTTTTCACCAATTAACTTTAGTTGATTAATAATCCNATCTGATTTTTTTGTGATAATTGGTGCTATAGCACCTTTTAAAATACTTAAATTTTTATTAGGNATNATTTTTGATAATGATACTTCATTATATTTACCTAAACCATTACATGAATTGCATGCTCCTTTTGGAGAATTAAATGAAAAATTNTTTGGTTCAGGATTCTCATATGCTATACCTGTATCAGGACACATCAATGAACGAGAAAAATATCGTATTATATTATCTTTTGTATTAAGTAACATTAAAACCCCANCCCCTTCCTTCATTGCTAACATTAAAGAAGAGAATAATCGATCTTTATTATGTGATGATACTCTTAATCTATCAATCACAATCTCAATATCATGTATCTTATATCTATCTAGTTTAAGAAGTGGAGAGATTTCTATAATAGTNCCATCAACTCTAGCTTTTANAAACCCTTTTTTTAAAAGCTTTTGAAATAAATCAGAATAATGTCCTTTTCTAGATTTNATAATAGGTGATAAAATAATAATATCTTGATTTTTAAAATCCTTTTGAATCAAGCTTATAATTTGATNATCTGTAAATCTAACCATTTTTTTACCAGAATTATAAGAATANGCTACAGAAACTCTCGAATACAATAATCTTAAATAATCATAAATTTCAGTGATAGTACCAACAGTAGATCTAGGATTTTTTGAAGTTGTTTTTTGTTCTATAGATACAACTGGACTTAATCCTGTAATTTTATCTACATCAGGACGTTTCATATCCGCAACAAATTGGCGTGCATATGAACTAAATGTTTCTAAATATCTTCTTTGACCTTCTGCGTGAATTGTATTAAAAGCTAAAGTTGATTTTCCACTACCACTTTTTCCAGTAAAAACAACTAATTTATTTCTAGGAATATTTAAATTAATATTCTTAAGATTATGCTCCCTAGCACCATAAATACATATCTNATCTTTTTGATTCTTCATTAATAAGATTATTGTTAATATTATCAAATACCATACCTCCTTTAACTATCTTAATATAATATTTTTTATTAGATTTATTTGGTAAAAAATTTTTTAATATCCAAGGATTATATTGCTTTAATAATTTATAATTGATACCTTGANTAAAAGCAAAATCTNTTAATGAAGGAATNGTTGAATCAACTTCAAGCATACTATAATCCAACATTGAATACAAATCATTATTTCTNTAATAAAAACCATATTTATTTGGAGATTCTAGAATTTGTTTAACNGCTAGTATTCTAAATATATATCTTGAAGTTTCTGAATTCAAATAAAGGTTATAATAATTATCAGTTTTTTGCATTTTTAACACTTTATTTAATCCACTTTTNCCCATATTATAAGCAGCTGCAGCCATTGTCCATGAATTAAAAATATTATATGAATCTTTAAGATACATACAAGCAGCTTTAGTAGATTTTTCCAAATTATATCTTTCATCAATAGAAGAGTTAACTTCAAGTCCATACTCTTTTGCTGTACTTTTCAATATTTGCCAAAAACCAGCAGCTCCAGATGGAGAAACAACATTTTCAAAACCACTTTCAATAAGCGCTAAATACTTAAAATCATCGGGTATGTTATTTTCNTTTAGTATTTTCTCAATTATGGGGAAATATTTATTGGCTCTTTTAATGTAAAACAACGTATTTGATTGCCAATACGTGTTTTTTAAAAGTTCTTTATCAAATCTTTCATAAATATCTAGTGAATTAGGAACATATTCTNCACAAAAGTTTAATGAATCAGGNTGAATTAAAGAAAATACAAAATATTTTGAATTAATTTTATTCTGATAATCAGCATCTACATTACTTAATTTNGCAAATGATAAAAAAATACATACTATAACAAATGATAAAAAAATATAGTAAATAGAAGAACTGATATTTTTATTCATAACTAAAATTGAGATGTAAAATTCTCAAAAGATGTGGATACTTGATCTTTTTCTGAAACTATAGGATTCGAAAATTTCCAGTCAATATTTAAATCCTGATCACTCCAAAGTAATGAACCTTCAGCTGCTTTATTATACATATTCGTACATTTATAAGAAAATATTGTATCATCTTCAAGTGTAATAAAACCATGNGCAAATCCTGCGGGGATCCAAAATAGAAGATTATTTTTACCAGTTAATTCAATTGAAAAGTGCTTACCATATGTNGCAGAATCTTTTCTTATATCTACAGCTACATCTAACACACTTCCCTTTACAACACGAACTAATTTTCCTTGCTCAAAAGGAGGNTTTTGAAAATGNAATCCTCTTAATACGCCTTTGTGAGATAAAGATTGATTATCTTGTAAAAAATCAACATCTAATCCAAAATTATCAAAAGATTCTTTATTCCAACTTTCAAAAAAATACCCTCTACTATCGCGAATTATGTTAGGATTCATTACCATTAAACCATCTATTGGAGTTTTAATTATTTCCATCTAGTAGTCATTAAAATTAAAAANACAAAGATAAAAAATCAACTGCTATTTTTACAGATTAAATAAACAATAGTTGTAGATTTGTAAAAAAAAAAAAATAAAATGAAAAAATTCAATATTTTAATCACATCAAGCCTATTAATTTTATTTTCATGTAACGACACAAACTATAAATCCCCAGAAACAGAAATCGAAAAAATGAGTTATAGTTTAGGGGTNAATGTCGCTACTGGCGTACAATCTCAAGGTATTAAAGATATAGATATAGATGCATTATCTAAAGCATTTAACGATGTTTTTGAAGGAAATGAGTTAGATATATCTGAAGAAGATGGATTNCAAATATTACAAGATTACTTTGCCAAAATAACNGAAAAACAAAAAACACAAGCAACAGAAGATGGTATTGCTTATTTATCTNAAAANGCAAACAAAGANGGCGTAATCACTACAGAAAGTGGTCTTCAATATGAAATTTTAAAAGAAGGTGAGGGNAAAAAACCTTCAGCTAATGATCAGGTTACTGTACATTATCATGGAACATTAATAGATGGCACTGTATTTGAC
The DNA here is from genome assembly GCA_002715565.1 of Flavobacteriales bacterium. Lineage (GTDB taxonomy): Bacteria > Bacteroidota > Bacteroidia > Flavobacteriales > BACL11. The sequence continues at coordinate 40,647 of PAZP01000013.1, read as the reverse complement.
AGTTCTGTTGATAGAGGAGAACCTGCTACATTTCCTGTTAATGGTGTAATTCCTGGATGGGTTGAAGCATTACAATTAATGAATACGGGTTCAAAATGGAAATTAACTATTCCTGCTAATCTTGCTTACGGTGAAAGAGGAGCAGGAGGTATAATTGGTCCCAATACTACATTGATTTTTGAAGTGGAACTTATTAAAATAAATTAATACAATTAATCTAATTTTCTAGTCCAAGTTGATGATCTACCAATAAAAGAAAAACCAATATAACCTCTTAGATCTAGTGTNTTTTCATCCTTTAAGGTNATCATTCCTGTATATGTTTTTCCNCTTTTAGGATCATATAGTCTTCCATTATCCCAAACATTNCCTTCTATATGCGCAAAATCATGCATCATCACCATTCCAAGTCTGTCNCTTGATCTTAAATTTTNATCAGGGTTTAAAGGATCTGTTTTTGGATTTCCATTNTCATCATTTGGATTTAACATCCATGTTATCTTTCCAGATAATGTAGAGCCATCTTCAAAAATAGTAATTATAGCATCTTTTTCAGCGTTATACCACTCNCCTGTAACATTTTGATTGTTTTGTGAAAAACCAAAAAAACTTAAATTAACTAGNANAAGTATTGTGAAAACATATTTCATAATAATGNTTTTTTTGGCTAAAATAGAAAAAATAAATTATTTTTTTCTAAAATATATTTTAATTGGTACTCCTTTGAAATCAAAAAATTCTCGTAGATTATTCTCTATATATCTCTTATATGGCTCTTTAATGTATTGTGGTAAATTTGCAAAAAACACAAAAGTTGGTACACTTTGAACCAGTTGTGTGCAATATTTAATTCTGATATATTTACCTTTAACTGCAGGAGGAGGATATTTTTCAATTATTGGTAAAATAGTATTATTAAGTTTTGAGGTAGATATTTTTCTTTTTCTATTTTTATATGTTTGTATAGCTAATTCTAGTCCTTTTAATAATCTTTTTTTCTCTAAAACAGAAATAAATAAAATAGGAACATCTGTAAATGGCGCAATCTTTTGTCTTATTTTATCCTCCATAATTTTTGCAGAATCTGTAGATTTATCCTTCAAATCCCATTTATTAACTAAAATAATTATTCCTTTATAATTTCTGTCTGCTATGTGAAATATACGTTGATCTTGACTTTCAAAACCCCTTTCTGCATCGATCATAAGAATACAAATATCACAATGCTCAATTGCTCTAACTGATCTCATAACAGAATAAAATTCTAAATTTTCTCTTACATTCTTCTTTTTACGAACACCAGCAGTATCAACTATAATAAAATCAAAACCAAACTTATTAAATCTAGTGTTTAAAGAATCTCTAGTTGTTCCTGCTATATCTGTTACAATATTCTGTTGCTTATCTAATAATGCATTAATAAAAGATGATTTACCTACATTAGGTCTTCCAACTACTGCAAATCTAGGCAGACCATCTTCAATGTCATCAATATCCTTTTCAAAATGACTAACTAATTCATCTAGCAATTCCCCTGTTCCGCTTCCGCTAATTGATGAGAAAGGAATATATTCACCAATACCTAAATTATAAAATTCATAGGCATCATCATGTAATCTTTTATTGTCTACTTTATTAACTCCAAAGACAATTTTTTTTTCTGATTTTCTTAACAAACTAACTACTGATTTATCTAAATCATTAATGCCTTCAATAGCATCAACTAAAAATAAAATTACATTTGCTTCTTCAATAGCAAGTTCAACTTGTTTTCTAATTTCAGATTCAAAAATATCCTCCGAACCATCTACATATCCTCCAGTATCAATTACTGAAAAATTAATTCCATTCCATTCTGATTTTCCATAATGTCTGTCTCTAGTAACCCCACTTATTTCATCTGTAATTGCTTGTCTCGATTCTGTTAAACGATTAAATAAGGTTGATTTTCCCACATTAGGTCGACCTACTATTGCAACTATATTACTCATAATTAATAACCAAATCTTTTTAATTGTTTAACATCATCTCTCCAATTCTTTTTTACTTTTATTGGAGTTTCAAGATAAACATGTTTATGTATCATATTCTCAATATCTTTTCTTGCTTCTTTACCAATTCTTTTTAAACCCATCCCTTTATGTCCTATTAGTATTCCTTTCTGACTTTCTCGCATTACATATATAATTGCTCTAATTTTAACAATATCATCATTTTCCACAAACTCTTCAACTTCTATTTGAACAGAATACGGAACTTCCTTTTTGTAATGTTTTAAAATTTTTTCTCTTATTATTTCCTGAATTAAAAAACGAATTGATTTATCAGTAATTGAATCTTTATCATAATATGGTGGGGATTCTGGCAGCAATTCTATAATTCTATTTTTAACATTCTCTAAATTAAACTTATTTAATGCTGAAATTGGAAAAATATCTGCTTTTGGGAATATTAACTTCCACTTATTTATCTCTTTATTTATTAATTCTTGACTTGCTAAATCAATTTTATTTAATAACAAAATAATAGGAATGTGAATAGATTTTAGTTTTTCAAAAAACATCTTGTTATTTAAACCCTGATCACCTGTTTCTAACATATAAATAATTATATCTGCATCTTCAAATGCAGATTTAACAAATGACATCATGCTTTCTTGAAGCTTATATTTAGGATTTATAATTCCAGGAGTATCTGAAAACACAATCTGTACATCTTTTTCATTTAAAATACCTAAAATACGATGTCTTGTAGTTTGTGCTTTATTTGTAATTATTGATAATTTTTCTTCTATAAGAGAATTCATAAATGTTGATTTACCGACATTAGGATTACCAATAATATTAACAAAACCTGATTTATGTTTCATTTTACAAATTAACAAAAAAAGCTAACTGTAATAGTTAGCCATTCTGAATAATTTAAAATCTAACTATTTAGACATATTAAAGCCTACCATAACTGAAACCCTAGCGCCCGTTGGATGAACAACTGAATATCCTGGATTAACTAAAATTTGTTCTCCACCACCAATTAAATTATTATTATCATCATACTCATAGGGCTCCCAATCATAAACTGGATCAACTTCATATTTTTTATCCATACTAGGGACATATGCAATATTAACTGGTAAGTTTAATCCTCCAAATTTAAAATTATAACCTGCACCTATCACCATAGAAATTCCTCCTAAAGATAAGTTGGGACCAGCAGCAAATTCTATACCACTATTTGTTCGTATACCAACCATAGAAGATACAGATGGTAAAAACAGGCCTTTTTCCATACCCCCAACTAAAGCAATCCATTCAACAATACCTGTAATATTACTACCATCAGCAAATCTACTTTCCCACTGCCATCCATATTGAGACATTATTGCACCATATTTACCTAAACTTGTGCCTTCCCATGATTCAGTATTTTCATCATCAAAAAGACCTACATCTTTTTTTAAAATATTAGCTAACAAACCTGCCTCAACCATTGTAAAACCAATTCTAGGACCTTCTAATTTTGCAACTTGTGCATTTGAAGAAAATACTAAAAAAAATGTTAGAATAATTAAAAAAATATTTTTCATATAATTAAATTATAAAATTAATAAATCATCCAACTTATATCTCCTCCTACTAATAATCCAATTAGTATAATTGCTATAATTATAAGTAATGCTAAACCTGCTAACCATCCGTATGCTAGAGAGCCTCTAAAATTTTTCTTTCTAATAAATAATAAAAGTAAAGAATAGGGTAATAATATAGTTGTAAGAATACCTAAAATAAATGCAAAAGTATCTAGCTTAAACTTTTTTTCTTCATAGTTGTTATTTAGAAAAGCTTCATCTACAGGAAAAGAAGCGTATAAACCATAAAAGATTATGTTAAATAATGTAAAAGAAATGATTTTTTTCATTGGTTATATAATTATCAAAATTAAAAAATAATTAATAATTATTTTGCAAAATTAAAACCTAACATCACAGAAAAACGAGAACCAGTTAAACCACCTAACATATCTGAATCTTTTCCAGGTACAAAAGCAAAATGAAATGGCATATTTAAATTACCAATTTTTTTATTAAAACCAACAGCTACAACAAATCCTACTCCAGCCACTGAAAGATTAGGGCCAACTGCAAATTCATAATTATGTATTGATCTAATACCCATTAAAGAAGAGATTGATGGTAAAAATAAGCCTTTTTCCATTCCACCGGCTAATAAAATCCATTCAATAAGACCAACAACTTGTTCGCCATCTGCAAATCTTGTCTCCCACTGCCAACCATACTGTGTAATAAAATTTGATTCTATCTCATCAGATATTTCACCAGGAGTAATGATTGTAAAACCAATTCTAGGACCTGCTAATGAACTAATTTTTAGATTATTTTGAGTATCTATAGTATATTCTAATTTTGAATTTTTAATTATTTCTTTACTAGAATTAAAGTTATTGATTGAGGAAGTTTGAAATGCAACTTGAGAATGAAGATTAATTAATGTAACTAATAAGAATAATGAGATCAGTGTTGTTTTTTTCATAATATTTTTTTTTAAAAATTAAAATCATGGACAAAAATAAGATATGTTAATTGAAACATTATGCATTGCATAGCAATTCAAAATATATAATCGTATTTTAATTTAATTTATCCAGTTCATCTAAACATGTAATCCATTCATCTTCTAATTGTTTCTTTTCTTTATCAACTTTTTCATAAAGCAAAAATAATTCATCTGTTTCCGACACATTATTCTGCATATTAATTTTACTTACCTTTTGATCTAAATCTTTTTTTTGTATTTCTAATTCTTGTATCTTCTTTTCTAAATTTGATATTTTATTTTTTAACTTTTTAATAGTTTTTTTATGATCTTTATTTCTATACTTTTTGGATATTTTTTTTTCTTTATCAAGAAGATCTAATTCCTGCAAACCAGAAATATTTTTTTCAGAAAGAAAAGAATTGATATCACCGTAATACTCTTTTAACTTCTTATTTTTAAATTCATAAACTTTATCTGTCAAACCTTGCAAAAATTCTCTGTCATGAGAGACCACTATTAAACTTCCATCATAATTTAAAAGTGCTTGTTTTAATAAATCTTTGGATGTTATATCAAGATGATTTGTAGGCTCATCCATAACTAACAAATTACAAGGCTGTAACAACAATCTACATAAAGCAACTCTAGCTCTTTCTCCACCTGAAAGAACTTTTATTTTTTTTAATACATCATCATTAGAAAAAAGAAAAGATCCCAAAATAGTTCTTGCATTTGAAGTTATTTTTGCATTCATAGCATTTTCTATATTCTCTAATATTGAGAGATCTTCATCTAAAAAATCTGATTGATTTTGAGCATAATAAGCAAGTTTAACATTGTGTCCTAATTCAATGTTTCCTTCATAATTGATTTCATTAACTATAATTTTAGCTAAAGTAGTTTTACCTTCACCATTTTTACCTATAAAAGCAATCTTTTCCCCCCTAACAACTTCTAAATCTATATGATCTAATACTAGATTATCATCATATATTTTTGATACACCTTGAACTTTTATGCTAACTTTTCCAGATCTAGGAGACGGTGGAAATCTAAAATGCATTTTAGCCACATCTTCTTTTTCAACATTTATAATTTCTAATTTATCTAATTTTGTAATTAAAGATTGAGCAAATGCTGCTTTATTTTTCTTAGCTCTAAATTTGTTAATTAAATCTTTAGTTTGTTTAATATAACGTTCTTGATTTTTCTTAGCCTGGATTTGCTTTTCAATCCTATCTTTTCTTAATTCTAAATACTTTAAATACGATGCTTTATAGTCATTAATTTTTGAAAAAGCAATCTCAATTGTTCTATTTGAAACAATATTAAGAAAATGCTTATCATGAGATACTAAAACTATAGCTCCTGTATAATTAGCAAGCCAATTTTCTAACCAAATTATTGATTCTATATCTAAATGATTAGTCGGTTCATCAAGAAGTAAAAGGTCAGGTTTTGTTAATAATATTTTTGCCAATTCTATTCTCATTCTCCAACCACCACTAAATTCTGTTGTTTGTCTATTAAAATCCTTTTGAATAAAACCTAAACCAAATAGCACTTGACTAATCACAGATTGTATTTCATACCCACCTTGCATTCTAAAATGTTCTTCTGTTTCATGAAGTTTATTAATGAGGTCTAAATAATCCTGAGTATTATAGTCAGTTCTTTCTTTAACTTGGCTAGTTAAAAAATCTAATTCATTTTTTAAAACATTTAATTCTTCAAATGTCTTTTCTGCTTCTTCAAGGACAGTCATTCCATCTACAAAATCTAAATCTTGAGTTAAATAACCTATTTTAATTGAATTAGGTTTTGATATTTTACCACTACTAGGTGATAATTTTTGAGCAAATAAATTTAATAATGTACTTTTTCCAGCACCATTTTTTCCTACTAGAGCTATACGATCACCCTTATTAATCATTAAGGAAATATTTTGGAAAATATCTTGACCTCCAAAATAAAGAGATAAATTATTAATTGTAATCACAATGGCAAAAATACTTGTTTATATTATAGTTAAATAAAGTTTATGATATATATTTGCATTTATATCGCGGGGTGGAGCAGTTGGTAGCTCGTTGGGCTCATAACCCAAAGGTCGCAGGTTCGAGTCCTGTCCCCGCTACTCAGATAAAAGACCCCTTAATTGGGGTCTTTTTTGATTACTTATTATATGAAAAAATATAATTCAGTTTATTTATTGTTCATAAATTTATTAATCTTATTTAAAAGAATTCTTGATATCAACATTGAATCTTTTGTTTCTAAGAGAAAGATACCTAATGAATTTTCATTTGAAAATATCTTCATAGAACTATTGAAAGAAGCAACAATGTAATCATCTCCCTTAAGTTTATAGAATGGGTAAACAAGCCTCATTTTACGTTTCCACCCATCTGCAGTTAATGTCAAATCCTTTATATCCTCATAAGAATCATCTTCTTTCCTCTCATAAATACTATAAGTCACTTTCTTGTCTTTTGAAGATACACTCTTTATATAAATATCTGTTGAATTCAAGTCTTCTTTTGACGGCTTCTCAGAAGTCTTTTTATATAATGGTAATAGATTATCTTTTATTGGAATATTTATTGGAGAACTAATTTCAGTGTATTTTATTAAAAGTTTATTCCATTTTTCAAGAGACCAAAACTCCCATTTGATTTTAGAATAATCAAGTCCATACTGATTTATCCATCCTTTACTGGCGAAAAGCAATAGTAATTTACGATCATCTGTTTCTGTTGTATTATCTAATTTAGTGACTCCAAATGGCACAAGATTAACACTGCTATTATCTGTGGTTGTATTTCCTCCTGCTCCAAAACCAATTACCTCTAAACGAAATTCTTCATACTCAGGGTAATTTGCAATCAGATAATTAACTGCTAAATTCTCTAAAACCTCTTTGTGTTGTTCAATAGCTGTAGCTACTGCAGCAGCCCCAATTAATGCTCCCCACATTGCAGCATCATTATCATTTTGTGAATATGTATTTTTAACACATATTATAGGTAGTATAAGTAGTAGTATATATTTTCTCATACCACAAATATAATAAGTTATAGTAATATTCTTTAGTTAATGGTATTTAAACCACAACTATCCCCTATATCAGCATACTTCTTATAATCTTCTATCCAATTATATTATCTATTTAACAAAAAAAATTTAATTTCTTATTTTTATTTATTCTAAATATAAATTACTAAAAATCAACAACATACATGCGTTTTATTGTAACTTTTAAATTAATTTTGCCGTATAATAAATGTATAATCAAATAAAAATAACATTATGGAAATAAAAAGTTTAAATACCTGTATAAATTGTGAGAATTTACTAGCAGATTTTATTTGTCAAAAACATAAGCAAGAAGTAAAAATTACTAACTACTGTGAAAGTCATACTTTTAAATCAACGATAAATAAAAATTCTTCATGCTCTAATTGCTTTCACTTTAGTAAAACAAGCTGTACAAAACCTGAAGAAGCTAGTAGCAAGATGGTATGTTTTGATTGGGAGGAAAAATAAATTATAATAAATTATAGATTTTATTACCTATCAAATAACCTAATGCAAGTACTATAGGATATAATATAAATAACCAAAAAATACTTATAAAACCTATTTCCTGTAGTGCAATATATCCTCTTTTGAAAAATTTAGGACCAAAATCATACCAGGTTGCTAACCCAATTTTACTTGCAATCAAATTAGCTATAATTGCAATAATTAATATAGATATTCCTATTAAATAAATTCTAAGCATTTACAAGTATAATAAATTATGATTGATAACCTGCCGAATGACTAGATATTTAATAATTCTTCAACTAACTTTGGTACCGCTATTGTTGCTCTTTGAGAAATCACCTCAACTCCCTTATGAAGTGGGGATTTAGGATCTATAATTATAATTCTTTTTGCTTTTTTGGCATAATCCAATAATGATGCTGCAGGATATACATTTAAAGATGTTCCTATAATCAAAAAAATATCCGCTAGATTCACCTCATTAATAGCATCTTCCATTTTTGGAACAGCTTCTCCAAACCAAACTACATTTGGGCGCAATTGACCGCCTTTCTTACATAAATCACCAATGTTTAAATTAGGACCCTTTATTGGATATACATGTCCATCTATAACACTTCTAGATTCAATTAGTTTCCCGTGCAAGTGTAATATGTTTTTACCTCCGCTTCTTTCATGTAAGTCATCTATATTTTGTGTAATTATTGATAAAGAATATTTTTCTTGTAATTTGTTAAGAGAAAAATGTGCCTGATTAGGAAATGCTTTAAGAAGTTCTTTTCTTCTAACATTATAAAATTCTAAAACTAAAGCAGGGTTTTTTTTAAATGACTGATGTGTTGCAACATCTTCAATTTTATAGTTTTCCCAAAGTCCACCGTTACCTCTAAAAGTTCCTAAGCCACTTTCGGCACTAATACCGGCTCCTGTAAGAACTACAATTTTTTCCACAAATAATACGACTGATTATTCTAATCTAATACTAATTTTCCTCTTTTGATATTAAGTAATATTTGATCTAAATCGATTTTAATAAGCTTAACCTTATTAATATTTTCTTTATTAATATTCCTTATTTTTTTTATAATTTCTTTATTTTTCAATTTATCAACAGAAATAGACTTAGTATATTTAAGATCTAATTCTTTCCAAATAGTAAAAATATCTTGTGATTGATTATATAATAATTCTATTTTTGAAATATATAAGTTAGAAATAGAATCTGTTGTTGAAGAAAGTTTATCGTTCAATTGATTTTTAATACTTTCAATTCTACTTTCCCAAATCAAATACTCTTTTGCCTTCTTAAGATTATATGCAAAACCAAAATATGATAAGAAATTAATTATCCACTTACTTGGGTCAAAAGCAAACCACTTTATTCCATTTCTATAATCCCACTGGAATTTGTGATGATAATTATGATAACCTTCACCAAAAGTAAACAAAGAAACAAACCAAGAATCTCTAGCTGTTGAATTAGAGTCATAAGGCCTGGCTCCAACATAATGACATAAAGAATTTATAAAAAAAGTTGCATGATGAACAAGAGTAATTCTAAGAAATGTCCCCCATAAAATTGCTCCTAATGGCCTTCCATACAATAACCCAATACATAATGGTAATACCATACCAAATAAAATACCTATATGGAAATAATATTTATTTTGAAATTTTACAACAGATTTCTTTTCTAAATCCTTAACTCCGATTATCTTATTTTTTTCTTCAGGGGTATTTTTTAAAATCCATCCTATATGAGCATGCCAAAACCCTTCTTTTATAGAATATGGATCATTTTCTGTTTCGGGATGAGTATGATGTTTTCGATGATCAGATGACCATTTTAAAATAGTATTTTCAAAAGCTAATGAACCTAAAATCATTAAGACCCATTGAATAAAATTAGTTGTTTCGTAAGATTTATGGGCAAATAATCTATGATAACCCATCGTAATACCCATTCCGGACAAAAACCAAAAAACTAAGAGCAATAAAGGTTCCTGCCAGACTACACCATGATGATAGATATAAACACCAGTACCAACAAAACCAATTAATGGTATTATACTAAGAAAAAATACCATGTTCCAATTATAACTATTATGTTTTTTCATAAAAGAGATATAAAATTTTTAAAAATAACAAACAAATATAAAATTTACTTAGCCTAATATTACAATAAACTATCACATTTTGTTGCCAATATAAAATCATTCTCATGCAATCCATTAATTTTATGAGTAAAGAGAATAACTATAACTGTTTTGTAATTTATATGAATATGAGGATGATGCCCTTCTTTCTCAGATAAAGCGGCTAACTTATTTACAAAATCAATAGCTTGCATATAATTCTTAAAAACATACTCCTTCCTTAATTCTTTATCCTCATAAACCACCCACCCCTTAGATAATTCTGAAAAATAAACATTGATTTCTTGTTTATTGAGTGGTGGTATTCCTCCTTGGCAGGGCACACATGTTTTTACATTTAGCATAAATTATATTTTGTGCAAAAATAAACTAAAATAATAACTTATAAAAAAGCATGAACTTTAAACTTAATTTCTGAAATTTATTTAGATTTAAGTAATATAACGACTATTTACCTTTGATTTTCATAATATTATCATAAGCTTCTTTTATTGCTAGAAATTTTTCTTCAGCTAATTTTTTAATTTCTAGACTAACATTTTGTAATTTATCTGGGTGAAACTTCATAGCCATTTTTCTATAAGCTTTTTTAATATCTTGGGTAGTTGCATGTTCGTCTATTTCTAATATTTTATACCACTTTGAAATATCAGAAGAATTATTGTTTTTTAAAAACATTGATTTTATAGATTCAAAATCATAAGAGTTAATATTAAAATATGTAGATATCTTTTTAATCAACATAATTTCTGAAGAATCAATATGATTATCAGATGCAGATACACCAAAAAGGAAATGAATTATTTGCAATCTTGATGCATGATTAACATTAGCGGTTATTTGTTGACAAACAGGTCTTAATTTTGATTCTAATGATTCCTTGTTTAACCTATTAAATATTTTAAAATATTTATTAGCTTTATGAGTACCAAAAGTTTTTACAAAAAAGTTTCTTACAAATGTTAATTCAGAATCAACAATTTTTCCATCCGATTTAATAACTAGAGAAGATAATATTAATAAAGAAATTTCATATGCTTGTGCATTATTGTTATTTCCATCAAAAAAATTTTTACCGATATAATAACCAACTATTGCACCTATGGGACCGGCTAAGAACCATCCTGCTCCTATACCTAAATATTTACCTAATGACATAAAATTTATTTTTTAAAATTATACAACTGAATACTTGCTATAAGACCTAAAATAGAAAACAAACCAAATGGAAGATTAACATAAACATCATTAATGATTTTAGAAGAAAAGAAAATATTATAAGACCATAAAAAATGCCCAATAAAATAAAAAATAAAAGCTATCATGAAAAGAAATCTTATTTTTTTCATTTTATTATTTTGTTATAAACTTCTTTATAACGGTTCCATCTTCATATAAATAAAATAATACTTGTGCATCTATTATATTATTTAATTCTCTTCCATATAGATCAAAAACCTTAACTAATTTTTTAGTATTATTTTTTTCTTCTATAGAGCTTATATCTAAACATAATTGTTCAATTTCTAAACTATAATAAAAATAATAATATCCTGATTGATTGGCACTTGATCCAGTTATATTAATAATATCTCCAATATTGTATGGAAAAATTGCTCCTGAATTATTACGGTATAATCCAGAATTATTTCCTGCAACTCCTAATTGAAAATCACTTCCAGCTGGCACATTAAAATTTAAATCTAATCTTTGAGATCCAAATACAAGACTATGAGTAGTATCATCTAAAACATTGCCATTGATATCCCTAAGTTCAAAAGTAACGGTATTATTTGTCTCAGAATAGAATAAAGCAGATTTAATAATACAATCATCAAAAGCATCAAATATTAAATGTTGATTACCTGAAAAATACCCACCTGTGGAAAATGTATTATCTATCGGTCCTCCAAAAGCAATTGTTGTATTTGCTAATGGGTTATAATTAGATGCAGTTGAATTTGTACAACCAATAATTGGCAGAATACAACTACCATCATCAAAACATGATAATGGATCATAATTTAATGCAAATGGTTCTGTACATCCGGCAACATAGCAACATGTCCCATCATCAATAATAGCAACAACAGAATAATTTACAGCATTAGAATCAGTACACCCACATGCATCTCCTAATTTGTATTTATAAATATTTAAAGGATATGATGGTGGTATAGTATTATTATTTTGTCCTAACAAAAAATAAACATCACAATCAATAACAAAATTTCCTGGTGCCCAAATAGCATCTCCAGGATGCGAAGGCAACTGAGTCCATAAATCATTGATAGGATTATATTCCCACAACTCTCCCGAATCTAAAGGACCATGATTATCTCCATCTCCACTCAGCACATAACCTTTTCCATTAAAAGAAAATTGTGTGCCTGCAACTCTAGCTTCAGAAGGAAAATCCTGCATTCTTAACCATGTATCAGTACTAGGGTCATATCTGTAAAAATCATTATATATGTACGAACTTGAAGAAGGATTACTTCCTGGTCCTGAAACACTACCGTGTCCAAAACCAACATATGCATAATTATCGATAGAAAAATAAAATGGATGATGTCGATCATTAGCTGGAAGATCTGCTTTTTGAGACCAACTATCACTATTAATATCATACTCCCACCAATCTCCTAAGTTTGCACTATTACTTCCGCAACCCACATAAATTTTACCTCCAACATCTACCATCGCTGGATGATTTCTTCCATTAGAAGGGAAATCTGCTTTTTGATTCCAAATATCATTAATAATATCATACTCCCACCAATCATTAGGAAATGTTGAATTTGGTGTTGAACCAAAACCCATATAAGCTTTCCCTCCTACTTGAAGACCATACGCATATCCTCTATCGCCTCCAGGAAAATCACTTAACTGCGTCCAAGTATCGTTTGTTTTATCATATCTATATGTATTGTTAGTATTACTTCCAGTTACTACATATCCATATTCGTTATAGGAAAATGTTATAGGATGATGAACACCAGAATAAGGAAACACTCCTGATTGAACCCAATTCTGACTATAGCTTACTAATGGTAATGTAAATAAAAATAAAAATTTTATCTTCATTAAAGCTTTATATATTTTTAATAAATTTTTCATATTCTTTAAATCTATGTTCTCTAATAGGTCTGATTTCTGGCTCAGTTGAAAAAAATAATAACATACATGGTTTTATTTTTTTATAAGAGCTAACATATTTATAATGCAATAACTCATTATTTCTAATTCTTTGTTTTATTTTATTATGATATGGATACATTTATAAATAATATGCAAAATTAATAAAATACATAAAGTTATAAAGAAGAGTTACTTTTCTTTTGCTAATAAATATTTAAAATTTCTTATTGCTAACTCCCGTGGCCAAAAACCTGAACCTTGAATAATCTTATTATAATTTTTATCAATTATAACAATAGTAGGCCAATAATAATTTTCGTTACGTAAATCTACTAAATGTTTAAAGAAATTATGAAAAAATGGAGGGTCAGATTCATTTGACTTTTCATTAACATAAATACTATCATTATATAATATTGGTTTTTTATCTTTACCATTTATCATCACTGGTAAAAAATTATGATTAATCAAATTTACAACCTCTAAATCTTTAAATGTTTGTGTTTTCATCTTCTCACAAAATTCACACCCTTCCCTATAAAAAAATAGCAATATATATTTATTTTCTTCTTTCAAAAGATATTCAGCTTGTGGTAATGTAATCCAATTAACTGAATTGATATCTATTTCATTTGAAAAAATATTATTATCATTTTGACCCAAACAATATATTGGTGAAAGAAAATAAAATAATAGTATGTTTTTATATTTCATTAAATTATTTTGCATTTTTTAAAAGCGGTTTAATTTTATTAAAGCCATTTAATAGAGCCTGTGTAAGATGATCAATATCTGATTTTATTAATGCTGTAGATAACATGCAAGTACAAGTATTCATTAAAAGTATTTTTTCTTCTATAAATAAATAGTCTAATAGTTCTTTGATAATCTTCTTAGTATTTGCATCTTGATAAGATTCTCTAAAATTTCTAGGAGGTTGATCTTGAAAGTGTATTCTAAACATAGACCCCATACCTGTAATACATGCTGGTATATCTGCTAGTGTAATCGCTTCATTTATTTGTTTCTTAGCTAAGAAAGTAAGATTATTTAAATCATTCACTGCATCCTTATCAAAAATTTTCATAGCGACATAACCTGCGGTAGTCGAAATAGGATTAGCTGAAAAAGTTCCGGAATGTGGGTGTTTTAAAGATTTTTCCCTAGGGTCTAAAACCTTCATAATTTCTGATTTTCCTGCTATTGCCCCTATCGGAAAACCTCCACCAATAATTTTTCCCATAGCTGTCAAATCTGGTGTTATATTATATATCTCTTGTGCACCTGAGTAATAGGCTCTATATGATACAACTTCATCAAAAGCTAAAACAACCTGATTTTTTCTTGTCCAATGATAAATAGCATCTATATATTCTTTAAATGCTGGAACTAAACCCACTCTGTGAGGAATAAGATCAATTAAAACACAAGCAATTTCAGCTGAATGCTTATCAAGAATATCAAGTGTTCGTTTTATATCATTAAATGGAAATATAATTACATCTTTTAAAACACTCTTTGGTGTAGAATCTACAACTTGTGTAGGACTTGGATTATTCACATCACCCCAATTAGTTGGATTTGATGATTGACTAATTTCTGCATAATCATATGTACCATGATACGTTCCTTCAGCTTTAGCAATTTTTGTTCTGCCAGTATAAGCTCTAGAGGCCTTAATCATTGTCATAACTGCTTCTGTACCAGAATTGACAAATCTTATTTTTTCAAATCCATTTGTTCTATTATTTAATAATTCGGCATAATTAATTTCTATTTCTGAACCCATTGTATATGCTGTTCCTTTATAAATTTGTTTAACAACAGCATTTATAATTTCAGGGTGTGAATGCCCATGAATTAAAGAGGACATATTGTTTGCAAAATCTATTCTTTTTGTACCATCAACATCTGTAATATATGCCCCTTTTGCGTCAGATGCATATAATGGATGAGGATCTCTATATATAGTGTTTCTACTTAATCCTCCAGCAAGAACTTTTATTGCTCGATTATATAATTTTTCACTTAAAATATTTTTACTTGTACGTGAATTCATTATAAATTAATTTAAAATTTATGATTTTGCATCAATAATTAAATTATTAAAAAAAAAAATTAATTCTATTATAATTTCAAATTTCAACTAATACAATGAAAAAATTTCTCACTAAAAAAATACTNNATAAAAAGTTTTCTATAAATAACAANCTTTAATCTACAATTATCTTCTGNGTAACAGACCCATCTTTATAGAAAAAATACATTGGGATATTTCTAGAAAAATCTTTAACTTCTCTTCCTAAAACATCTGTCACTCTTATAAGTTGTTTAGTTTCGATAATATCATTTATACTATTTGTAAAATATGTTACATCAAAACATGACAATTGAGAAATACAATTATTTGCATCTACAACTGTAACGCAGTAAGTACCATTAATAGTAGGAGTAATAGAAGATCCTGAAATACCTGAATCCCATACGTAAGTATATGGTGGTGTACCTCCAATAACATTAGCATTCCATTGATATGTNTTGTTTTGGCTCTGTGAAAAAGTTACTTCTGGATTTCCTGTAATCTGTAAATCAAGAGCTACTATACTATCACAACCTGATATATTAGTATAAATTATCTCTACNTATTCTGTGTTAACTCTAACATTACTATCAATAGGCCANAAATAACTTTCGCAATGNTGTTCACTATACACAACAGTAGGAGAACTATAATTAATTGTTAAATCTAGANAGACAATGCTATCACATCCTTGTGAAGAAGATAAAGTATCTATGTATAAACCTGTTGTATCATATAGTATTCCCTGCCACTCATATTGATCACATTGATTAATTACTAAACTATCTGAAAGACCTACTTTTAAATCTAATGTGTATGTTGAATCACAACCATTGGAAGCAACATTTGAATAAAAATACATACCTGTCTGTNTAATTGTNTCAATTAAAATAGTATCAATATACCAATAGAAAGTATCACAAACCATTTTAATTTCAAGATCTTGAAAACTATTATTAACNCTTAAATCAATTATAACACTACTATCGCATCCTAAAGATGACTCAAAAATAATATTATAAACTCCANTANTATCATAATTAATTCCATTCACANTAAAAGTATCACAAACAGTTTCAAAAATAGTNTCAAGCATAGTGTAAGTAGGATGTACTGACAAATTAATAATTGCTGTTGAATCACATCCATGAATTGAGGTTAAGTTTTGTGTATAAGTACCACTTGAAGAATAGCTATTGCCAGAAGATTGAAAAGAAGTGTTATCACAAATTGAAGTATCAATATTTATATTAGTAGATGTATATATAATTAAATCTAAAAACACTATACTATCACATCCATTTATATTATTGTAACTATTGGAATATACTCCAGAATTTATATAACTTATGCCATCCCATAAATACGAATCACAGGCTGAATTTTGTAAAAATACTGTATCATTAGTGTTAATTGTAAGATCAACATATACTAAACTATCACATCCATTTAAGTTTTGAAAGTTATAAATATATGTCCCTCCGATATGCAATGTATCTCCATTTATAAAAAGAGAATCACCATAACAAATCGAATAATCTACATTNACTANATTACTGTAATTGCAAAGNGTACTATCACTAACAACAGCNANAGAGTCAAAATTACATGCCAGAGTATCCATACAACCAGTAATTGGNCCATTAACAATAATTAATCCTTTCATNTCCTGATTAGCATGGGGCTGACAAATGTAATANTATGTTCTAGCTGTATCAGCAACAAAAGTAGCGGTATCTCCATAAGAAATATTTATTCCCCAAGCAATGGGATTNGTTGCTAAACTTGCTATCCAAGCTGATTCAGAAACTTCTACAGCATTATGCATTGAACTAAGCTGAAATATAACTGTATCTCCTATATTACAAGTTATTGTATCAGGAACAAACTGCATTGTTGAATCATCNGTTGTAATTAAATATTGACNNAAACCTAAGAAAGGTAAACATACTAATGTNAGTAATAATTTTTTCATANTTTTTATTCTATAACTATTTTTTTCTCNACCNTACCATCTTGGTAAANATAAAAAATTGGTTTATTTGTATTATAATCTATTTCTTTCCCTAGAACATCTAAAATTTTAACTAATTTATGTTCTTTATTATTATTTTCTTCAATTGAGGATACAAATATAAAAACAGAATCTGAAATAGTATCACCAATGCAATTATTATTTGTTTCAATAACTGATATATAATTACTACCAAAACCATTCCAAATAACATCCACGCTATTTGTTCCTTGACCTGTTTGAACTGTACCTTGAGTTAGTTCCCATTGATATGTTGATCCTGTTGTTGGTAAGACTGAATAAGTATAAGTATTAAATTGAGTTGGACTAGTTGCTCCTGTAATTGAAGATGTATTAACATGATTAGAAACTTCAAAATTATCAGGTGATGAAGTTCCCTGACACCCAGATGCATCAATTACATCAACAGAATAAATCCCTATACTATCAACTGTTATTTGTTGACTTGTTTCACCAGTATTCCAAAGATAAGAAGTATAGTTTCCTGCATCTAAAACAACCACACCATTAGGATTACAAAGTGTAGAATCTTCGCCAGAAACAGAGATTGTGACATTAAATGCACCAGTTCCAGCTACTATATTAAGTGTATCTGAATTAGCTGTACATCCAGTAGGATAGGTAACTACACAATAATAAGATCCTGGATTATTAATAAGATATGTCGGTCCATTAGCACCAAATAAAGGNAATGAACTTGGTAAACTAAACCATTCATACAAAGTGTATCCACTAGCTACNCTTGCNGTAACAGGTCCGTTACATAAAGACAAACCTGTCGAATTTGCTATTATTGANNTAGGTGAAATATCAATTGTTGTTGTGTTAGAAACTCCTGTACAGCCATTAGCATCTGTAACTGTTAAAATATAATTTCCGGTATTAAAAGTTGTAATAGAAGAAGTATTTTGCCCCGTATTCCAACTATATTGATTAAACCCAAGTGGACCATCTATAACTACACTATCACCTTGACATATAAATACAGAATCTGGTGTAGATAAGTTAACTGGTATTGTTCCTTGNTATATTGTTATAGGAGGTGATGTGCAATTAGTAGAATTTGGAGTAGTACAAATAACAGAGTAANTTCCTGCAGCTGTAACATTTAATGTATTTGAATTACCACCAACATTCCAATTATAAGATGAAAAACCTATTGGCGCTGNTAAAACTAAGGGGCCATTNCATAAAGATATTCCTGTTGTACTAATTGCTGTATTTATAACATTAATTGTCATTGTATCATAATATGTTGTTCCATTACAATCTAATACNGCACAAATATCTGTAGTTTGNCTTGGGGAATAAAATANNGTNTCNCCNGAACCTATAAATTGACCTAATCCTATATCATACCAAGCAGAACCACTCCCATANTGAACTGCTCCATTAAAACATCTTGGTGAAAAAGNAAACCAATCAGTATTACTACCTCCATAACCTTCTGTAATAGTAATATTAGGATCCGAAGCCCAAGTNGATACTCCNGCAACACCTATCCCATTTGTATAGGAAACTGACATGTTAGTTGCTTGAACTCTAAAAGAATAAGTGTCACCAACAGGAATAGTCACACCAGAAATTGGTATATATCCAAGTGTATTACCTCCAGNTGTAGTAATATTTGCTGTTCCAACCAAAGTCCANCCNGNATAAGGTGGTGTTCCTATAGGTATTGATGATGCAGTTATAGAACCTGGAAACATCCAAACTTCCATTGGTTCATTTGTATAAACATAGGTTCCTCCTTGTGAAACACCTGTAATATCTAATGCTGAACCAGAAGTATTTACAACATTAAACGTACATCCATTTGANCCATTTCCACCAAGCACCTGAGTAATTAGACTATCAGAAATTCCTGAACAACTTGTAGCAGGACCCGACAATGAAGTAATTANCTGNGCTGTATCTAATAAGCATATCGTTTTATCAGGACCAATATTAATTTGACTAAAACTAATAATTGGAAAAAACAGTAGAGTTATAATCCTTTTCACGTAACAAATTTATTAAAAATTAATTAATAAAAGTATAACTTACTGAAAGGTAAATATTTAAGTTATATATATAATTTATTTTACAACAACATTATATGGATTTAGATTATCATCTAATTTTTTATACATTTCCATTATCTGATCTGAATATAGAANAAAATTTAATTTTCTATTACAAGATTTTTGAAAATAATGAGTTTTATGATGATTCTCACATACAGAATTCAAAAAATCAATTCTCAACTTATTTTTTCTTTTACGCATATGAAATTCTGAATCCTTGTATTCATATTCATCAATATTTTTCATAGCTGTTAAAGCAGATAATAATTTATCTCTAAATATCATCATTTTTTTTTCATGAAAGCTGGCTTGCCAAGAACATTTAGAAAATTCCTTTGTGCTGACATTATCTGCTTTCACAAAATATAAATCATAATTTGATCTTTGTTTTTTTAAAAATTTTAATGTTTTACTATTTCTCTCATCAGTCTTTAAATAAAGTATTTGATCTTTTNACTTTGACTGAGCAAAAATTTCAAAAGCAAAAAGAATTAATATAATAAGAATATGCGATTTTTTCATGACTTTTTTTTCTGTTAACGTAAGGTCATAAAAAAGGTTTCTATTTATTCTAAAATATATCTCTTTTCTATATTGCCTGATTTATTAAAATATAAAGAAAAATTATTTTTTCTAATAGAATTAGTGTTTCTTCCAACTAAATCAAATGGAATATTTATCTCCTTGTTTTTAAAAGTGTGATTNAAAATTGTAGTTGGAGATCCGTTAATAATAAAATCGTCAAACCAAAATTTATCACTTCTAGTAATTGTATAACGACAATAAACCCCCATAAATAAAGATTTATCAATAGTGGTATCAAAAACAGTTCCTTGGGAAAAATAAACACCATTTGTATCGACAAAAAGTTCCCAATCACCTAATAAATTTCGCGTTACTTTAATTTTAAATTCCGGATTATTAGTTGCCAGGCCATCAATGCCGTCAATAATTTTACTACTATTTGTACCTACCTGAGTATATAAACTAACTTCATCAATTGATCCAGTTTGACCACCGATTTTTACAAAAACTCCATTTAAAGGAGCTGATAAATCATCTGTATCCGAAGCTATATATANCTTAGCATAATTATTTGTTGAAGGTGAAAAATCTAATCTTACATTAAATTCCCAGCTAGTATTATAAAAAAAATCTGAAGATACTGACAAATACGATGTGCTAGCAATTGTATCATTAAGATGTAAAGAATAATTAGAATCAACTTCAAATTGGCTTATATCACCTGACCAACTAGGNTTANTTATAAAATCTCCATCAGAAAAATCATCAAAAAATTGAGAATAAGTCAATATAGGNAATATGAAAAATAATATTAATAATTTANGAAAATTCATTTATTTTATTGTAGTATTAATTTTNTATTNANAACACCTTNTTGTGTTTCNATTTCNAGGAAATATATTCCCTTNGAATAAGTNTTTAAATCAACCTGCTTAACATANTCTCCTACAAACTGTTGCAAGTNNTCAACCANTATCTCCTCTCCCACNACATTCAACACTCTAACTCTTAAATCTTGTATCTCCTCACTAGTAAAACTAATGTTAAACACATCTCTTGATGGATTAGGGTATATCATTAAATTATCTATACTCTGATCTGAAGATAATCTTATTGATGTTGGTTGTGTCCAGTAAATAAGTGAAGTCCAAGCTGGTGACTTATATGCTCCTCCATTTGGATCACACCAAGTTCTAGCCTGTGCTCTATAATCAGTACCTGGTATTAAGTTATTCTTATTCTTTGTAAATGTACCATAAGAAACTCCTGTACCTCCTACATTAAACCAAACAGAATTATTAGTATCAACTCTTGCTTTTATACGCATAAAACTGTAAGGACCATTACTATCATCCCAAGTAAAGGTAGCCTGAGTAGTTGAACCTGAAGTAACTGCAAAGTTTCCTACATTAGGACAATCAGCCTGAGTTGTGAAATTATGAATTAATGTCCATGAACTAGTGTTGCCACCACAGTACCAGGCTTTCATTTGGTACTCATAAGTAGTAGAAGGTGTTAAATTTAATATAAGTTTATCTGTCTTATTACATGACCAAATGCAACTTGCAAGCGGTGCTCCCAAAGTTTTTGTATTCCATGAATTAGCACCTAATACTCTATATTTTATTCTATACTGATCAACCATACAATTTCCTGAATTCATATTATCCCAATTTATTATAACACGATCATGTAAAACATTAGAAGTATGTAATCCCGTTGGAAAAGGTTCTGTGCATGTAGAAACATAAATACAAGATCCATTATCACAAGTTGCTAATGAATTATAATTAGAAGCTAAACTATCCGTACATCCAATGATACCATAACAACTTCCATCATCACATGTTGCATTAGAATCATAATTACATGAAGCTATATCTGTGCAGCCAAAAACACAATAGCTACATGATCCATCATTAAAACATGCAGTTGGATTATAATTTAATGCTGATGAATCTGTACAACCTGCCATAAAACAACATGGGTTATTAGGATCTGAAATATTTGCCCCTGGAGAATAATTTAATGCTAATGGATCCATACAACCATATATAATAGCTTGACATGAACCATCATCACAAGTTGCATTAGGATTATAATTAAATGCAGATGAATCTGTACATCCATATAAACAATAAACACAACTTCCGTCATCTACATTTGCCAAAATAAAATAATTAGCAGCTAATGGATCAGTACATCCAAAAATTATAGGAATACAACTACCATCATCTGTATTTGCTAATGGATTATAGTTATACATCAATGAATCAATGCAGCCAAAAATAATTGGAACGCAACTTCCATCATCAAAAATTGCTAGTGGATCATAATTAAATGCTGATGAATCTGTACAGCCTACATTTTGATTATAGAAACCTATATTAATATTATCTAAATCTATTCGCCAATTATTAGCGCTACTTTCTGCATGCCACCCAAAATAATAAACTCCCGTGGTTGGAACAGAAAAAACTAATCCTATCGAATCATATACTGCATTAGTTATATTATTTAATTGAATAAGATTAGATGTCATATCCGCTGGCGTTTGACTTGTTCCAATATATACTGACATATCTTCAGAAAATAAAGCACTTGCAGCTCTGTAAAAAAAGCTTAAATTATAATATTCATTACTATCTAATAAAAAACATTGTGAAAAAATCCAATCATCAGCTGATGTGACTCCATCGGTATTATAATTATATGATGCACCATATGAATTATTATATCCCGTGTATTGATTAATAAACCAAGTGTAATTATCATTGTTAGCATCATATATTGACCAATTACTAAAATTTTGATTAGGTTCAAATCCCATAAAGTAATCACCTAAATTAAAATCATGCACATTCGTTCCAGTACCAACATTAATACTTAACGTCTCAACACATCCAAAAGCATCAGTAATAGTTACAGTATAATTTCCAGGGGAAACAGAAATTAAATCTTGAGTTGTAGATCCATTGTTCCAAACATAAGTATAATTTCCACTACCACCATTTACAGTTAAATCAATCATCCCATTTGCCCCAAAACAATCAGCATCTGTAACTTGAAAGCTTGCAGAAATATTACAGTTTTCTACCCAACTTATATCTAATAAGTAATCTGTTGAATCACTGCAAGGAAGACAACTATTTGTTGATGGAAATACTAATAACCAATACGATCCAGCTTGTAAATTAGTGGTTAAACTTAATGTATCACAGGCCGGAGTAAAAACAGAATCTATTACTACTTTATTATTACAACCGCCATTAGCATCAAATAATAATACATTAAATGCAGCCTCAGAAATAGCATTTAAACTAAAATCAGCGCTATCACCCAATACAAATTCATACCAATCTGTATCTCTTAAATTATTTTCTGCCCAAAAATTTCCATTAATAATTGTATTATTTACAATTGGTGTAAATGAATTTGTTGGCGCTATAGTTGTATAGTCAACATATGCATTTCCATCTGGACCTCCTGATGTAGTTACAGAAAACGTTCCAGATGTTGAAAATGAAGGAAAAATATACGTTCCTATATAGTCATTTCCTCCAAAAACATTCAAAAATGAACCCTGGTCATCATCACCAACAACAAAATCATAATTAAAATTCTGACCTACAACATATGGTGTATTATACATTGGACCTGTTTGAATTTCTAATGGTGAAGAAAAAACATTTGGAAACATAGAAAAGCTTAGATTCTGAGATGAAAAGCCATATCCATTGTTTGGATACCATGTATCTGTATAATAATCAGAATAATAAAAATAATTATTATTTTTTCTCATATATATATACAAATCTGGCGTATCTCCAATGTCAAAATATCCACCAAATGGATTAGGAAGGACCACACCACCAAAAGACCAAATATCTGTTACTCCAGTGATAGTGAAATTGGATATCTGCCAATTATCATCACAGCCATGATTTATATCTAATCCACAATCTTCACCTTCTAATATTATATTATTTGGAATTTGTATTTGACAATTAGTATTTATACAATAACCTATACCACAATGTTCATTTGCTGTATTAAAAAGAGAATCTATTCCTGTGGAAGCGCTTTCAGATACAACAAAAACACCATTATATGATAATGAATAAGATCCATTACCCCACGCACAACATATACCATCTCCATATGAATCTAACATTGTAAAAGTATAGCAATTAGTATCTGGGACACAAATACTCCATGACAAAGTAGTGTTAGAAAAATTAGGAGAAATTGGCGTATTGGTCCAACCTCCCCCATATTGATCTGTTAAAAACCAAGAAGTTTCATAAGGGTAATCATCCGTATTTACTGTGATAATTATTTCAACCTCATTATTTGGGCATAAAGAAGGAGGAAGTAAACAATCTCCAATATTAAATATAGTTTCTGAATTACCAAAATTAGTATTAGCTAAACTTGCAACTATATTGCCATTGTAATATATACTATATGATCCACTTGTACCCGCAGAAAGACCATCTCCATAAGTATCATTAATGGTAAATTGATAACAATTAGAATCTGGAACACATAATGACCAAGTATATGTGTAATTTGGTAAGACAAGATCTCCAGTATTTATTGACCACCCAATTCCATTTTGATCAACTAACTGCCAAGAGGTTTCCAAAGGATAATCATCGGTTGTTATTGAAATCAATAATTCTGCTTCATTAGCTGGACAAACTGGAGGAGGTAAAGGACAATTACCTATGTTAAAGGTTACTTCATCATTAGCAAAAACACCTCCGCTCACTACACTAGAACCAGAATAAGTCACATTATATGATCCAGAGCCATAGGCACAGCAGATACCATCTCCAAATGAATCGTATATTTTAAAAGAATAACAATTAGTATCAGGAACGCAAATATTCCATACATATGTTGTATTAGCACTATCTAAATCTCCTGGACTTATAAAAAATCCTGCTCCATTCTGATCTACTAATTGCCAAGAAGTCTCATTTGGAAAACTATCAGTGGTAATAGTTATAATAATTTCAGAAGAATCTAATCCACATGGAGGTATTATAGAGTTAACAACTACTGAAGTATTTGCTGTACATCCATTACAATCTGTTGCTACTACCGAATAAGTCCCAGCTGATAAATTTGAAAGATCTTCAGTAGTATCACCATTAGACCAATTATAAGAATACGGAGATGAAGAGATGTTCCCATAATGAATTGTTCCATTCCAATTTCTAGGTGAAAAAGAAGTTCCTGTAGGATGTGTGCCACCATGCCCTTCAGTTATAGTTAGATTAGCATCAGATTGCCAAACTGTAACACCTGATGTTCCAGAACCATTTGTATATTGTACTGTACCACCGTCAGATCTACCTACCCAAAAACCATATATAGCTCCAGGAGGAATTATTACACCATTAGGAATGGAAATATATCCTGTTGTTGCTGAAGCAGTTAAAGAAACATTGCTAGCTGTTGCCACTGATACCCATGTAGGATTATTAGTATAATCTGCATAGGCACAAAATACTTCCATATTTACAACTGCAGATGTATTTCCAGAGGCTGGCCCTTGAGAAAAACCTGTTATTTCTAATGGCACACCAGAAGTATTAATTAAATTGAATGCGTTACCGCTTTGCCCATTACCACCAGGAATTGGACAAACAAGCGTGCTGGCACTTATACAACTAGCACCAGAAACAGTAAGATCAATAGATCCATTATTAGCTCCTGCTGGTGTTTCATCAATAACTATTGAACTTATAGATAAATTACAATATAAACATGAACCATCATCAATTGTAGCTAATTGATTATAATTGATAGCTGATGTATCTGTACAACCATATGTACTAATTGGTGTTGTAGAATATTCGTAACAAACATCATCTACATAAAATTGATGTCCCTGCATTGGATATAAATCAAGTGAAGCTATTTGATTATTTGGATTAACAAAGGATCCTTGTAAAACTCCATTTATAAATACAGCCCAAGAATTTAAATTCAAATCTATCTCCATTCTTAATTCAAACCATTGATTTGTTGGATAATTAACAGTTAATAAATTTGTTGCGCTTACTCCGTTCCAATGAGTAAAGTTAATTACTCCTTGTGCAGTCATTTCTGCCTCAAAAGCCCAACCTATATTTGTAACAACTTCTGTTTGAAAATTAAAATATGCTCCATTAATTACAAAGAATTGTGATGAAAAGTTAAAATAACCTGTTGTATATGGAGCAGAATTACCAAAGGGTAAAACTAAATCAGAAGGGCCTCCAGGACTAGAAGTTCCGTTAAAATAAATTGAGTTCAAACCACTATTAGATGAGGCGTTAGTAATTTGAACGTCTTCATTTGTTCCAGCACCTGAACCACTCCATGTAGTCCAATTAGGTGAACTTTGAGCAAGATATGATCCAACAGAATAGGATTCAAAATCATCACAAAATGTCGAATTAGATGGTGGAGAACCACAAGAACCAGAGCCAACAATAATTTGCGATTGATTATATGGCGCACCACCTGAAGCAATAATTGTACCCGAAGTATTATCAACTAATTGCCATCCAACTTCACTTTGCCAAAAACCCCCGTCACATAAAATAGCATAACAATCTTCACTCATACAGAAAGTAACTGATGCAGAAGAGCCAGTTGATAATGTATAAGGACCATAATTAACAGATGGATTAATTGTAGAACTAGCTGTCCAAGTATTACCATTCCAACCATCACCATATGAATCCGTCATATTAAGAGTAACACTAATCTCTCCACTAGGACATGGGTTTGACCCCCCACAATTTGCGCTAATACTAGCTGAACCCCCATAAAATCCAGAAGATAAAACTGTTCCATTAGGATCTGAAATATCCCATGAAATTTCAGAATTCCATGATCCTGATACCCAGCCTCCCAATGAAATAATATCTCCAGTATTTACTGAAAAATTTACTGAAGAAAAACTACCATTTGGTATAGTAGCACCTGATACAACAACACTCCCATTAACTAATACATTAACTGAAGCACCATTCCAACCATCACCCCATGAATCATACATGTTAAAAGTATAATTACATTGTGCTAATAATGTTTGAGATGAAAAAATTGTCAAAAAACAAAAAATAATATATCGATATAAGAAGCTATTTTTTCTCATTTCTTAAATAACTTTTTGTTTTTCTTTTTTTGAATAAATTATTATAAACTCTTTGTCTTTTTTGTTTATATTTAATTTCATCTG
Source organism: Flavobacteriales bacterium (assembly GCA_002715565.1). Lineage (GTDB taxonomy): Bacteria > Bacteroidota > Bacteroidia > Flavobacteriales > BACL11. The sequence continues at coordinate 13,296 of PAZP01000013.1, read as the reverse complement.
TTTTTATTGATTTTTTTGATGACTTAACAGAACTAGGTTTTACCTTAACTAACTTCTTGCTTGAAGTTGATGTTTTTAATTCTAATTTTTTAATTAATTGTGTCTTATTCGATTGTTTTTTAACGATTTGCGCATTAGTAGTATTTACACAAAAAAAACAAAAAATTAATACTGTAAAATTAGAAACAAAAAAATTCATCATGTCGTAATAAAATATAGTAGGGTGCAATTTACAAAAAAAAATAACTCATTTTTAAATTGTTAAAAAAATGTGATTTTTTATATCTACTGAATAATCTAGTAAAGTTTTTGTATATTTGCGTGCTATGAGGAATATCTTTTAAAACACTAAATATTTCTCATTTTAAAAAAATATTAAGAAATTGATTTCATATGAGAAAATTTTTACTTTTAACTATATCCTTTTTACTTCTTTTTAACCCATTTAAAAATGCGAATTGTCAAAATTCTCACATTGTTAATGTAGGTGGTCCATCTGATATTTTTGACCCTGCTGTATTACTGGTTGTACCAGGTGATACGGTCACATGGGTAAATATTGGTGGATTTCATAATGTAAATGGTTCATTAAATACTTATCCAGCTAACCCAGAAGGGTTTGAAAATGCTGTTTCTAGCACCTCATGGTCATTCACGCATGTTTTTACAATATCTGGAGAATACAACTACCAATGTGATCCACATGTCGGAATGGGAATGGTAGGACAAGTTTTTGTTGGATGTATTTCTAACATGTCTGCAACTAACATTAATAATAATGGGGCTACCTTAAATTGGACAACATCAACAGCTAATGTGAATTTAAAATGGAGAAAAACTGGTATGACAAGCTCATGGAATCAAAGTGATCCATATGTAACTCAAATTAATAATATCAGCGCAAGCTCGCAATTATTAGACACCTTAACTTTTAATGCTCAATATGAATGGAGAATAAAACCAAATGGATGTGCTATAGGAGGATGGGTGGATGCACCAACACCATTCACGGTAAATTCAAATTGTATCCCATCCGTTACACAAACAGTTACTAATTTCTCTCCAGACCCTGTGCCAGGATATATGCAATGGTCATATGACACACTTATAATAACAAATAATTCAGGATGTAATGTTAGAGTTCGTCCAGAGTTTATTATCTCACATTCTAATAGCTCTTTAAATCCTTCAATGGTAGATATGAGATGGTATAATCCTTACACAAATGCATGGCCTCCAATTCAATCTAATTCTAATGCAAATGGAGAATTATATGGTTATTGGAGTCCTACTGGTGCGTCTACAAATGACTCTACTGGTTTTGATTTAGGTGCTTCTGCAATACCTCAAGTAGTAAGAATAAAAGTACGTTTAATGAATCCTAACAATAGTCCTCCAAATGGAGCTCCATATGGAACATATACTGCAGTCTGGACTACTTATGAAGTAGATTCTTTAGGTAATATTCTTGGAGCAGGTCCTTTATCTCCAGCTAATTCTGTTTCACTACAACTAGTTGATTGTTCAAATTTTTCAGCAAGTTCAGCAAGTACACCTCCAACTTGTACAGGAGGGAATGATGGAACAGCTCTTTTATCAATAAATAACGGATCAGGTAATTATAGCTATCTATGGTCTAATGGGCAAACAACTAATCCTATTAATAATTTATCAGCTGGTACATATGGTGTCTTAGTAACAGATTTAAATTCAAATTGTACCGATTCAATTTCTGTAATAGTAAATCCTCCAACACCATTATCCGCGACTTTAATAGGAACTAATGTTAGTTGTAATGGAGGTAACGATGGGGCATTAATAGCAACTGCTACAGGTGGATCTGGAGCATATAATTTTGATTGGGCAAATCCTTTATCAGGAAATTCTAATACTCAAAATAATGTAGGTGCTGGAACCTATTCAGTTACTATAACAGACTTAGCATGTGGTGATCAAGCTACCCCTCTCCCGGTCATTATCACTGAACCTTCACCATTATCATACACATGGTCTTATACAGACAATACTTCTTGCACTAATTCATGTAATGGTACATTTGAAATGTCCTTGTCTGGAGGAACAACTCCGTATAGCTATAGCTGGACAAACTGCTCTTCAAACTGTTCAGATTCTGTAAAAACAGATCTATGTGCAGGAACATATACAATTACAGGAACTGATGCAAATTCATGTATTTCATTTTCTGAGACAGTAACAATAATTGATGCCCCGCTAACACCAACTGCATGTATTAGCGGTAGTGATGCTACATGTAACGGAGCAAGCGATGGTACTGCGCAAGCATATTTATCAGCTACAGGCTGTGGAAATATATCTACATTAAGTTACTGCGCATCTGCTCCTGGAAATCCAAATGATTACAACACTATTAATAAAGTTATTCTTGTAGGAGATAATAGTACAATTTCAAATAACACTACAGGAAGCTGTGATGGATATGAAGATTATACTACGCAATTTACGGATCTTACTCCTGGACAAAGTTATTCAATAGAAGTTGAAATTGGAACATGCAATCTTAGTGGTTTTTATGCCCCTGATAGCTGCACAGTATATATTGACTGGAATATAGACGGTGATTTTGATGATCCAAATGAAATTGTTGGTAAAAAATATACCGGTACATCTGGTTCTGGTAGTCCTACAACACATATTATTCCTTTTACCGTCCCATCCGCTATAGCTGCGGGAGCAACAAGAATGAGGGTTGTTTCTCAATATCAACAAGCTGGTGTTTCTTCTGCAATGAACCCATGTACTGTTGGTAACTTTGGTGGTCCTAGCTGGAACCAACCATGGTATGGAGCAACTGAAGATTATTCAATTGTTATTACAGGTACACCTATTCCTGCTACCTATTTATGGAGTACAGGGGATACCACTAGCGCAGTTTTAGGTCTTACAGCTGGCACATACAGTTGTATTCTTACTGATAATAATAATTGTTCGGCAACTAATTCAATTACAATTGGAGAACCAGCTGCAATAACTGTAACATCAAGCACTACCCCTACTTCATGTAATGGGAGCTCTGATGGTACAGCAACACTTATATCAAGTGGTGGTACAGGGACACTTACTGAAGACTGGCTAGGAAAAAACCCTAACAACCTTCCTGCTGGAACACATAATTTTAAAGTCACTGATGAAAATGGATGTGTATTTAATGGTTCTGTTACTATATCTGAACCTAGCGCTATTACTATTAATGAAACTATAACTGATGTTTCTTGTTTTGGAGGTCAAGATGGCTCTATATCTATTTTTGCCAATGGAGGAAATGGAGGGTATAACTATAATTGGAGTAATGGAAGTATAAATACAAATATTAATAATCTTAACCAAGGAACATATTACGTCATAGTTTCAGATGGTAATGGATGTAGCTCAGATACTGCTAACTTTATTGTAAATCAGCCTCCTCAGTTAACAGTTTCTGATACCATATCAGACTATAATGGATATAATATTTCTTGTAATGGAGGCACTGACGGTAACATTGCATTTTATTTGTCTGGTGGAACTAGTCCATATACCCTGACTGGCCAGTTTCTTGTATTTAATGGGCAAATACCTGTTCCTGGATCTCAATATAATGTTGGAACGGGTATTTACGCAGGATCTGGATGGTACTATGCAAGCGATTCAAAAGGATGTACAACTGATACTGTAAATATAAATTTCGTAGAACCTCCTGCAATATCTGTATCAGCTGTTACAACTAATGCTACCTGTAATGGGTATTTTGATGGCACAGCAATAGTTACATCATTCGGTGGTGTTGGATCCCTTGTAGAAGATTGGGGAGGATTAAACCCTAGCGCTTTAGCTGCTGGGACATATATCTACACTGTTACAGATGACAACTCCTGCTCTGAGGACGATACTATAACAATATCACAACCTAATCCTATAACTATAAGCGAAACTATAACTGATGTTTCATGCTTTGGGGGCCAAGATGGTTCAATATCTATTACTGTTAGTGGCGGAAATACAAATGCTACAACATGGACAGAAAATTGGTTTGGTGCTAACCCTGATTCACTATCGGCATCAACATATCCATTGGTTGTCACTGACCCACAAGGATGCTCTGATTCAACAAATTATACAGTTAATCAGCCTTTAGCAATCACAGTAAGTGAAATTATAACTAATGCCTCTTGTAACGGATTTTCAGATGGATCTGCAATACTAAGTTATAGTGGTGGTACTGGTACATTAACAGAATACTGGTTTGGAGCTGATTCTAGTGCTTTAAGCGCTGGAGATTACAACTATCAAATAATTGATGATAATGGATGTACATATAATGATTCTGTCTCTATAAATGAAGCTGCAGCATTAATTATTTCTCTTAACAATACATCGAACGTAACAGATTGCGCCAGCCCTGATGGATCAATTGATATTTCTATTACAGGAGGAAATGGAAACTACAATATTCTTTGGGATAACAATGCTACAACAGAAGATCTAACAAATATTACTGCTGGAAATTATAACGTTAATGTAAGTGATCCACTAGGTTGTAATGCTAGCTTTGGTCCTATTACAATAACAAATCCTACTCCTATTAATTGGACTATTGATTCAACAAATTTTAATGGCTATGCTGTAAGCTGTAATGCATCTAGTGATGGTGAAATATATATTTCTACATCGGGAGGTGTAGGAAATATAACATACTCTTGGTCAGGACTTTCGAGTAATAATGATACAGTTACTGGTCTTTCAGCTGGATTATATTCTGTAATAGCTATAGATGATGCAAACTGCACTAGCCAACAGAATATTCAAATACATGCTCCTAACGCTCTAGTTGTTTCAACTTCCACTACTCAATTGAATTGTAACTCATCAAATACAGTATTTGCAGTTACATTAAACATAAGTGGAGGTATTGGACCATACATTAAAGATTGGGGGGGGCTAAACCCTAATGCTCTTCCGGTTGGAACACATAACTATACTGTTACAGATGTAAATGGATGTGTTTATAACGGAACTATTATATGTACACCTGCAACACAAATAACACTTAACTTGTATCATAATGATGTACTTTGTTATGGGGAAAGCACAGGTAGTTTAGGTGCTATAGTTACTCCTAATAATGGGATATATACCTTCCTTTGGAGTAATGGAGCTACATTACCTATTGTCAACAATGTTCCTGCAGGAATGTATACACTAACAGTTACTGACAATAATGGTTGTACCGTTACTGATTCTATTATGGTCTCTCAACCCTCTCAAGCTTTGACACCAGTTTTAACTGCTTTAAATAGCATCGACTGTTTTGGTAATAATTCAGGAAGTGCACAAGTATCAGCTTTCGGGGGAACTCCACCATATTCTTTCCTATGGGAAGACAATATCAATAATACAACAACAGCAGATTCGTTATTTGCAGGTTGGGTGAAATGTACTGTCACAGATACATTAGGTTGTTCTGTAACTGATTCAGTAGAAATTATACAAAATGCTGAAATTATAGTAAGTTATATACAAACAGGTACAATTTTATGTTATGAAGATAGTACTGGTGCAATACTTATAACTAATATTAACGGTGGAAATTCTGGAAATCCAAATGGATTCTTTGGATATACAGGATATTGGTTAGATTTACCAGCTTCAAATCCACCAAGTAGTTTACAAAGAGACTCATTAGTAGGAGGAAACTATACTTTGAGAATAATAGATGCAACAGGATGTATAAAAGATGAAATTATTAATGTTTATCGTCCTAATAAAATAACAGCGACTATTACTAATAGTAGTGGTTTAAATTGCTGGGGAGACACAGATGGTTCTGCCGATATCACAATTTCTGGTGGAACACCAGGAAATAATCCAATATACACTCTAGATGAAGGGTTTGGCCCTTTCAATTTAACTGGAACAACTTATTCATTCTCAAATAGATCAGCTGGCATTTATCCTTTCACTATAACTGACGGAATTGGATGTACACAAGATACTTCTATCACAATTAATCATGCATCTGATAGTTTATATTTTGCATTTACAGTCTCAGACTATAATGGAGTAAACATATCTTGTAAAGGATACAATAACGGTTTTATAAATATTGACTCAATAGTTGGAGGAATCGCTCCTCATAATTTTAGTTGGTCCAATGGAGATACGAACCCATCTATAGATTCATTAACTGCAAATTGGTATTCAGGTACTGTAACAGACTCTTTAGGTTGTAGTTTTACTCAAAACTTTTTAATAACAGAGCCCGACTTTGCATTAGAAACATATATTGATACCTTCTCAGTTACCTGTAATAGTTACTGTGATGGAAAAATAATAGCTAATTCAAGTTTTGGAACAGCTCCTTATGCATATAGCTTAGAGGACATCAATACAGGAGTTATAAATACTCAAATTGATTCAATATTTAATGTTTGTGCTGGATCATATGCATTAACTGTCACAGATACTAATGGTTGTATAAATTATCTTACAACCACAATTTTTGAACCTTTACAAATTACTATTACATTAAATAGTATCACAGATGCTAGTCAAAATGGATATTCAAATGGTTCTATATCAACTTCAGCAAGTGGAGGAAATGGAGGATATATCTACTTGTGGAGTAATGGAGCATCTACAGCAAATATTAGTAATCTTTCTGCTGGCACTTATCATTTAGTAGTATCAGATATTAATGGTTGTATTTCAGATACTGCAACATTTATTATTAATGAACCTCCAGCTCTTGATATTAATCTTGATACAATTCAAAGCAAATTTACAACTACATGTTATAGTTTATGTGATGGAGAGATATGGACAAATCCTGTGCTTTCGCCACCACAATCATATAATATTTTCTGGACTGGACCTAATGGATTCAATTCTACATCACCAAATATAGATAACTTATGTGGAGGTGATTACAGTATGTTTATTACAACGTCTAATGACACGACTGAGTTTAACTTTACGATTCATGAACCTGATAGTTTAGTAATGACAATTGATACAATTAATGGAATTATATGTCATGGAGGTAATGTTCTTGTTTCTGCTTATACCTATGGAGGTGTTCAACCTTACTCGTGGCTTTGGAGTAATAACAGCATTAATATTAGTGCATCTCTAGATTCTGGAACACACATAGTTACAGTTACAGATGCACTTGGATGTCAATTAACTGATAGTGTAACTCTAAGTCAACCTGATTCTGTTCAAGTAATTGCTATAGATACTCCTCCATTATGTCATAATGGTAATGATGGGAAAATCACAGCAGGAGTTGTAAATAATACTAATCCTCCATATCACTACAGTCTAGATAATTTCTTCACACAACAACCTAATGGAGTGTTTGAAAATTTATCCCCTGGTTCGTATACTGTAAGTGTATCTGATGGTGATGGATGTATAGGAACAACTAATATAACTATTAATAATCCAGCTCCTATTCAAATTTCAACTACTAACAATGCAAGTTCTGCAGATACTGTAAGTTGTTATGGTGAATGTGATGGACAAGTTTCATTTAATTATCTAAATATTAATGGAAATCCAAATCAAGTTATACAACAATGGACTAATGGTGCAAACAATGGTGATTTATGCCCTGGCACATACAGCTGTACATTCACTGATATAAATGGGTGTATGACTACACTTAATAATATTATAGTATTAGAAGCTGACCCAATTGTAGTAAATAACATCAATACAGAAACTCCAACATGCTATAATAATGGAGATGATGGAGAAGTACAAGTATTTGCAGCTGGAGGAGCAGCTCCTATTTCATATCAATGGTATGGAATACAAGATCCAGCATCTGCTACAGGATGGTTTTTAGGTAACAATCCTACTAATTTGACGCCTGGATCGTATACATGCACAATGATAGATGCTAATGGTTGTGAAGAAGAAGTAACAGTAACCATTAATCCTAATACAACACCATTCCTAATTTCAATAGGATATACAGGTGTAAACTCAGGTGCAACTTTATCTCTTGATCCTCAGCAGCCAAACATACAAACATATTTATGGAGTACTGGTGAAACAGATCCTTCAATAACTGTTTCAAACAATGGTCAGTATTCATTAGTTGTAACAGACAACAATGGATGTGTTTCAGATACTGCATATTACGTTGTAATTGACTTTGGGGTATTTAATTCTATTGAAGAAATAAATAATAATTCGATTTTTATTTATCCAAATCCAACTTATGGTAATATATTTATTGAAGCGAAAGACATAATTAATAAGATTGTAGTGTTTAATCATCTTGGTGAAAACGTGTTAACTAAATCAATAAATTCCGCTAATTTGCAAAAAGAACAAAATATAAATCTTTCTAATTTTGCTAAAGGAATATATCATATTCAGATAACTATAAATAATGAAATTATTAATCATAAAATTATTCTAAAATAATTTTTTATAATTTGCAAACAAATAACTAAATAACTAAATAACTAAATAATGATAAAAAAGAATCTATTACTCCTAATTGCTTTCGTAACTACTACATTATATTTAAGTGCTAACATAGTAGTTGATTCAAAATTAGTACCATATGCTTGGACACCGATTTCTGATGTAGATAAAGTTTTAGAATATGTTAATCCTAACGATTTAACAAAACGTTCAACACAACTAATTAATAGTGCAAAAGTGAAGTATGTTGAAGGTATTGAAAACATGGAAAATAAGGAATACAATGCTGCTATNATGAAATTCAAAACAGCTATGAAAGATTATACAAGATCTAAAATTAATGATGATGCTTTAAATTTCATTAGAGGAAATATGGCTTTATCTTATTGCCATACTGGAAATAAAGAAGATCTAGTAATGGCTAAAAGATTATTGCAACAGTTAACATCAAAAGTATATTCAAATAGTAATTGGATGTATAATGTTGCTATTGCGCAAGCTAAAACTGGAAATCAAAAAGAAGCAACATCTTTATTAGCTCAAATTATTAGAAATGATGAATTTAATTTTCAAGCATATATAACTCTTGAAGCAATTTATAAGGATTCTGGAAATCAAAAAGATGCAGCTAGAGTGCGAGATAGAATGCAAAATGCTGAAGCTAAACTAATGCGAAAAAAACAAAGTGGATCAAATGAGGTAATCGATGAGCCACAAGAAAAAAGAGTGTTTGCTCCAATAGGAAGCAAACCTGATATTTATAATCTAAATATTGTTAAAGATGATGATCATCTAGCATTCGATAATGTAAACAAGATTAATGAACGAAGTATGGTTCAAATACAGGAAGGTATAGGAGAATATAATAAAGGAGTAAAGGCTCTTGAAAATAAAGAATATAGTACTGCATCAACTTATTTAAAAAATGCAGAAAAGAAACTTAAAAGAGGAAAAATAAGTGAAGATGGACTTTCATATACAAGAGGAAATCTTGCCATAGCATATCTAGCTACAGGAGATAAAAAAAATCTAGGACAAAGTAAAAGATATCTAAAAAACCTGACTAGCAAAATTTATAAAACAAGGGAGTGGACTTATAATTTAGCTGTTGCTCACTATGAATTTGCTTCTAGACAAAGAAGTAAAAATGCTAAAAAAGAGTACTTAGATAAAGCTATCAAATACCTTAATTGGTCCATAAAACAAGATAAACTTTTTCTAACTGCGCATGAAAATTTAATTTTCATATACAAAGAATTAGAAGAAGATAAAAAAGCTCAAAGTGCTCAAAATAATTATGAAAAAGCGAGAAAAGAACTAATGAGATCATTCAGCAAACAAGAACAAATTGCACAAGGTGGAGATCCATATATATTTAGAGTTAATCTAGGCTCATATGGAGAATTTGATACCCCTATTGGTTTGTTTGATCAAGAAAACTTAATTATTGTTCCTGTATCTGATACTGAAACTTCATATCTTGCGGGTTTATTCTATAATCTTGAAGAAGCTATAACATATCAAAAAGAAATGAAAAAAAGTGGATATCGAAACCCATTTATTGTAGCTTTTAAAGATGGTGAAAAAGTTGAGTTTTAATAATCTCTAAAAACAGAGAACGGAAATGTTCTCAATCCAATTGAATACCATAAAGAAGTCTGATCAATTAGATCAGACTTCTTTTTAATATAAAATATAGAGCCGAAAACATCAGCCCATTTTATAGGATATGAAGCTTCTAACTTAAACGAATTAATTCTAGTTTTAACACCTTGTCCATTAAAATTACCGTAAGAATATTGTTGACCATCAATTTGAGCTTCAAAGTCTGATAAAAATATATTTTGACCATAATGTGTGTTTAATGAATCTAAACCTACATCAGCAGATGTAAATTTTAAATTAATATTCCATTTATTAACAGTAAACTCTACCAATGAAGTAAACTCTTTAAAATTTGCACCTAGTGGATGAGCAAGTGCNTGATTATAATGTGTGTATGACTGCATTGGTTCTTTATGAGCAAATGTATATGGCTGTACTTGATTATATTCTATCAAAGCCTGAAAATATTTATTTTTATTCTTTANGCCTATTTGATATCCAAATTTATTTTGAAAAAAACCGTTAGAGTTTTCAACTGTATATCCATCATCCCCATCCCTTGCTCTAGAAATATTTAGATCATCTAAAACTAATTGACCATACAAATTTGTATTATTATAATTTATATTAAAAGTGCTACCCATTAAAACATTATCAGGAGAATGCTTTGAAAACTCAACTGGACGATAAAAAATAATTGGATTCAAATACTCTAAATCAAAACCTCTAACATAGAAATCATCTCTATCTTGCCACAGGACTGCTTCAAAAACTCCAAATCTTATAAATTTATTAATTTCAATATCCAAAAAATGAATAGCTTTATATTTCTTTCTATCTTGATTACTTAATTGTATATCAGAAATAGTAGTATATAAATTATAATATTTTATTTTCCCAAAGGATGTTGATAATNTTAAATAAGGGTATGAATAAGAATTATCTGAAAGTAAAATTGAACGATATCCATCACCTATAAAGTGCTTTCCAAAACCAAAATCTGAATTAAAAAACTTATTTATCTTATAACTAGCATGGANTTTATATCTATGTTTTTCTCTTCCAAATCCAGGAATAATTNNTAATGAATCTTGAAAATTTATAATTTGAGAATTATAGTTACCACTAATAAAATCTAATGAAGAAAATAAAATTAGTTTTTTGAATTTCATATTAANTCCAGAACCATATATAAATGTATTTGTATTAGNATTATTCTNTACACTACTTATTCCAAAAAAACGTCTGCTTAAATNAATNGTTAATGTATCAGATCCTATAACGNTTGTTTTATTTATAAAATAAGATGAAGAATCTGTAGTTANTTGATGAAAGGTACTCTTTTGTGCAAAAGATGAAATAAAAAAGAATGATAAAANAAATATATTAATAAGCTTGATCATCTCCTTTAATAACATTCCAGANTGTNAGNAAAATAATATTAATATCTAACGCTAAAGACCAATTTTCTATGTACCACACATCTAATCTAACTCTTCCTTCCATTTGTTCAATTTCTTTAGTCTCTCCTCTAAAACCTCTTATTTGTGCCGCACCTGTTATCCCTGGTCTAACTAATTGNCTTACCATGTATTTGTTAATAAGTGAAGAATATTCCTCGGTATGAAGAAGCATGTGAGGGCGAGGTCCCACAATACTCATATCACCGACAAATACATTAAAAAATTGAGGAAACTCATCTAATGAAGTTTTACGAAGAAATTTTCCAATCTTAGTAATACGAGTNTCATTTTTTGTAGCTTGTTTAGTATTAGCTTCATTAGTTTGAGCCATAGATCTAAATTTATAACAAATAAATTCTTTATTATCAATACCTGATCTAGGTTGTTTAAATAAAACCGGTCCTTTTGATGAAATTTTAATTAAAATAGCAATAAGAGGGTACANCCAACTNAANAATAATACAATCACTAAACTAGAAAATATAATATCAAATAAACGCTTAATAATTTGATTAATAAAATCTGTTAATGGTTCTTCTCTTAAAGTAATAACTGGCACATCATTATAGAAATCTATATTAACTCTCTTAAAAATGAATCCTCTAAAATCTGGAACAATTTTTAACCTTATCATATGCTTATCACAAAAATCTACTAAAGATTTAATTTTACGTGTATGTGTTAAAGGCATAGTATANTATATTTCATCTATATAATTAGANATTGCAAATTTTTCTATCATACTAGCTGATTCGATAACTACATTTTTAGAAACATTAAATTTAATTTCCTGATCACAAAAAACACCCATTAGCCTAACACCAATNACATCATCTGTTGTAAAATAAGTATGTAATTGATTTGCAACATCTCCTCCTCCAATTATTATTACTCTTTTATAATTAAAACCAGATTTTCTATATAGATAAATCATCTTTATTGCAATATACCGCCAAAGCAATATAAAAAAGAACAAGATTAAATAGGTTGAATATAAATGCTCTCTAGANAACTCNAATGCNTTTAGAGAAAATAAAATTCCACTAATAATAAACGCATTAAANACAAATGCTTTAAATAAATTAAANAAGATTTTATCTANTCTTCTTAATTGNTTAAGTTGATACAGTTGTAGCATAAAAGCAACAAGCATCCAAGAAGCATTGAAAACAATAAGTAAAAATCTATATTTATCTGAAAAATCAAATGTCTGAAATTTCACATAATACATTATCAAAAAAGCAAGATTTATAAAAAAGAAGTCACCTAAAAAATGAAGAAACCAAAAATATTTAGAATATCCTTTCATACTTACAAAAGTAAAAAAAAGTGAGAAATCACTATTTTTTTAGATACCAGTTATATAACTTATTAATCCCCTCTTCTAAATTTACAGAATGTTTCCACCCCATTGAATGTAATTTACTTACATCAGTTAATTTCTTCATTGTGCCATCAGGTTTAGTATTATCAAAGAAAAATGACCCCTCATATCCAATTATAGATTTTATTAAATAAGCTAAATCTTTTATAGAAATATCTTTTCCTGTACCAATATTAATATGTGTATTTTGTGTGATATTTGAATTTAAATCATATGTATCCTTAAATGAAACTTTTTCTAAAATAAATACACAGGCATCTGCCATATCTTCCGACCATAAAAATTCTCGCATGGGCCTACCACTACCCCAAATTTCTATATGTTTATTTGTAATACCATAATTAAATAAAGTTTGTTCAATTTTTTCATTTGAAAAAGTAATATTAA
>PAZP01000012.1 GCA_002715565.1 Flavobacteriales bacterium | reverse complement strand
TGTTTGTTTAATTTTTTCATTTTCTCTTTCTGTAAATATATTATGTTTTTCTTCCCAATTTTCACTTATAGAATGCTTATTACTTAATAGATCAGCTGTCAAACTATTTATATTAGCATTATCATGTTTAATAAAGTAATCTATTTCAATTTTTTTATTTTGGTTATATATAGATAGAATTTCACTATAATAATTTTTATATTCCGAGTTGTTAAAAACAATATTATCAAATTGTAAATCTGATATAATCATTTCAGCTACATTTGTTTTTACATTCTTGTAGATAAAGTTTTGATCTCCATAATTGATTAAAATGCGCAATATTTCTTTTTCAAGTTTGTTTAATTTGTTGTTTTTTAATTCTTTTATATTATGTTTTTTTCTATCATTTTTTTTAACCATTAAAGAAGGAGCCACTTTTATGTTCTTTCTAGCTAAAGAAACTTCTTGTAACATTACTTCTTCAGAAATATTAAGATTTTTATGATATGTTTTACAATATTGTTCGCGTATTAGTTGGTCAGGTATATTTGATATAGAAGAAAAAATATCTCTTTTTATAGTTACAATTTCTTTAGGATCTTTTTTTAATTTTAGTTCAGATTTAAGTATTTTATATTCTACAAAATTTATTTTTTTTGTTTCCAAGAAGTCATTAAACTCATTCGAACTTAATTTTTTGGCATAGGAATCAGGGTCCTCATTATCCGGAAAAATAACAGTATTTACATTCATGTTTTCTTTTAATGCTATATCAATTGTTCTGTAGGTTGCTTTTATCCCGGCATCATCTCCATCAAACAATAAAGTAATGTTATCTGTTAAGCGTCGAATTAATTTTATTTGTTTGGCCCCAAGTGCTGTTCCTGATGCAGACACAACATTCTCGATATTTTTTTTTTGCATTGAAATAACATCTGTGTATCCCTCCACAATAAAACAGTTGTTTTTTTTAGCAATACTTGATTTTGCTTGATAAAGACCATACAATACAGAGCTTTTATGATATATTAGAGACTCAGGTGAGTTAAGATATTTAGCTTTAGTATTTTTATTTAGAGCTCTCCCTCCAAAACCAATAACTCTTCCCGAAAAACTATGAATTGGAAAAATAACACGATCTCTAAATCTATCAATCAACTGATTATTATCTTCATTTTTTAAAATTAATCCCGCTTCAATCAAAATATTTTCATCAAAACTTTTTTTTATAGCTTGACTTGCTAAGTCATTCTTTTTTACAGAACTGTATCCTAATTCAAACTTAGTAATTATATTTTTATTAAAGCCGCGCTCTTTGAAGTAGTTTAAGCCAATTTCTTTACCTTCTTTTGAATTGAATAAATTTTCTTTAAAAAACTCATTTGCAAATTTCGTAACTATAAATAAACTTTCTTGCTTATCTCTCCTATCTATATCTTCTTTAGTTAATTTTTCTTCTTGTATTTCTATATTATATTTTTTAGCAATAAATCTTAGTGCATCAGGATAATTATAATGTTCGATGTCCATTACGAATTTCACAACATTACCACCAACACCGCAGCCAAAACATTTAAAAATACCTTTTGTTGGAGAAACTATAAAAGAAGGCGTTTTTTCATCATGAAAAGGACAATTTCCAATATAATTCACGCCTTTTTTTTTCAACGACACAAAATCACTAATAACATCTTCTATTTTAGCCGCCTCAAAAATCTTATCAATAGTTTCTTTTGGGATCATATCTTTCTGTTTATTACAAAATCTAACAATAATATTAAAGATTTTTTTGCATCATTATTATCATAATTATCTAAAATTTGAATTGCTTTTTTGTGGTATTCTAGCATTTTTTTTTCAGCATATTCAATCCCTTTATTTTCTTTTACTATAGAAATAACCTTATTCACTTTAGTATTATTATCAGAGTAATTTTTAATAACATTTAAAATATATTTTTTGGTTTTATTATCTACTATGTTAAGAGTATGGATTAAAGGTAAAGTTAATTTCTTTTCTTTAATATCAATAGCTGTTGGTTTTCCTATTATAGAGTTTTGCGTATAATCAAATAAATCATCTTTTATTTGGAATGCAATCCCAGCTGCTTCTCCAAATAGCTTCAACTCATTAATAGTATTTTTAGATTCATCAACTGAGCTAGCTCCAGCAGCACAACAGGCACCAATTAATGTTGCGGTTTTTTTACGAATTATTTCAAGATAANCATCTTCTGTAATATCAAGAGTTCTACTTTTTTCAATTTGNAATAATTCTCCCTCACTCATTTCTTCGACGCTCGAGCTCATAATTTTTAGTAAATTTATTTCATCATTCTTAACAGCAAGTAACAACCCTTTACTTAAAAGAAAATCTCCCACTAGAACAGCAACTTTATTTTTCCATAAGGCATTAATAGAAAAAAACCCTCTTCTAAAGTTAGAATCATCTATAACATCATCATGAACAAGTGTGGCTGTATGTAGTAATTCAATCATAGTTGCTGCACGATAAGTGCTTTCTTGAAATTTATTAAAAAGCTTAGCGCTTAAGAAAACAAATAACGGCCTAATCTGCTTGCCTTTACGTTTAATAATGTAGTACATGATTCTATCTATTAATGCCACATTACTATTTAAAGATTGTTTGAATTTTTCTTCAAACAAATCCATTTCTTTTTTTACAGGAACTTTAATTTCTTTAATTACAGACATTTAAATTTCTTTTGAAAGTATAATAAATGATATANATTTTTTTGTAAGATANANCATCAGGNATTTAATTTATTTATTAGCTGTCCACAAGCAGCATCAATATCCCCCCCCTTGCTTCTTCTTAAATTAACAATTAAATTTCGNTCTTCNAAAAATTTAATAAATAAAATTGTNTTTTTNTTATTAGTTTTTTTAAAGCCAGTATCTTCTACGTTGTTATATTCTATTATATTAATTTTACAGGGGCTGATTTTTGCAAATTCAGCTAATTTTTTTGCATCAAAAATAGAATCATTAATATTTTCAAACAATATGTATTCGTATGTTANTCTTTTTTTAGTTTTTTGGTAATAATANTTTATAGAGTTTTTTAAATCCAAAAGATTTATTTTTTCATTTATGGGCATTAAATTATTTCTTTTGTTATCAATAGCTGAATGCAGTGAAACGGCTATATTAACAGAAACATTATCATCTGCTAATTTAGAAATCATTTTTGCTATACCTGCAGTTGAAACNGTAATTCTTCTTGGAGACATTCCTAAGCCATCATTTGATGTGATAAAATGAATAGAGTTTATTAAATTTGAATAATTTAACAAAGGCTCCCCCATNCCCATATAAACAATATTTGAAATAGGTTTGTCAAAAATTTTTATAGCCTCTTCATTTAACATATATACTTGATCATAGATTTCTGGNTAATCTAAGTTTCTTTTCATTTTAAGTTTACCCGTAGCACAGAANGCACATGTTAGGCTACANCCTACTTGNGAAGANATNCATGCAGTNATTCTATTTTTTGAGGGGATTAAAACACCTTCAACNATTAAATTATCATNTAGTNTAAAACTATATTTTACAGTCCCATCAATACTCTTTTGCANGNTATTTATTTTTACAGGCTTAATAATNAAATGTTTATCAAGTATAATCCTAGATTTTTGAGANANGGATGTCATTTCATTAAAAGAAACTGCTCTTTTTTTCCAAATCCACTCATTAATTTGCTTACTTCTAAACGAAGACATATTATTGTTTCTGCAAAATATTTCAATGTCTTTTAAAGATATTGATCTAATGTCTGTTTTCATTTCCATANTATTTACAAAGATATGTTTACTTTTGGTCTATGCGATTTTTAACAGCAGATTATTTATATCCTCTTAATNTTANNCCTATAAAAGAAGGNGTTTTACAAATTTCTAATAAAGGTGAAATTATCAATATTTTCAAAGATAGAGATGGATTTTATAAAGATAAANTAGAATTTTATGAAGGGATATTGGCTCCTGGCTTTATTAACGCACACTGTCANTTAGAGCTCAGTCATTTGCATAAAGTCATTAAAAAAGAAAAAGGTTTACTATCTTTTATTAAGTCAATTCCAGAAAAAAGAAATGTATCAAAAAAAATTATCATGAATAGTATTGAAAATGCTGAAAAAAAAATGATAAAAAATGGTATTGTGGCGGTAGCAGATACTTGTAACACTTCAGATACGTTATTGGTGAAATCAAATAAAAATTTAGAATATTATAATTTTATAGAGACGTTTGCAATAACAGATAAATTTATAGATCAATCTATCAATCAAGCTATTTTTTTAAGACATCTTTTTCGTCAAATTGGCTTAAAAACAACTATTACACCACATTCTCCATACAGTGTTCACCCAAGAATGATGAAAGTTATATCAGAATTATACGACCAAAAAGACCATATTTTNTCTATACATTTTCAAGAATCCTTTTTAGAGGATCAAATGTTTAAATTTAAAAAAGGACATCTAGTNGATTGGTTAAAAGAAAAAAANGCAGATCCCGANATATGGAAANNCAAATCATCTTCNTTGGACTCTCTCAAAGANTTAAGAGGTATAAAAAAATTATTANTTCACAATACTTTTTCATCAAACAAAAATATTACAGATGACTACTTTTGTACATGCCCAAAGGCCAATTTATATATTGAAAACAGACTACCTGANTATTCTATTTTTAATNAAAANAAAATTTGTGTAGNAACNGACAGCTTAGCATCAAATAATAGTTTATCCATTTTAGAGGANCTGATAGTAATACAAGAAAATTCNGATTATGATTTAAATACATTGTTAAAAATAGGATGCAAGAATGGGGCAGAAATATTAGGCTTTAAAGAATTAGGCACTTTTGANATAGGAAAAAAACCNGGNGTAAANCTTATAGATGTTAAAAAAAACCTATTANATTCAANTTCAAANNTTAANGTATTANTCTAGTGATTCAGCAATTATTAGATCTGTCTTGGAAGTGATTTTNATATTTTTTTCTTCTCCATNGATAGTTTTAATCCTCCCACCATATTGTTCATATACACTGGCATCATCAGTAAATTCTTTTAAAAAATTTTGCCCATCATACGCCTTTTTAATTTCTTGTAATTTAAAACATTGAGGTGTTTGAACAAGGTATATTTTCTCTCTATTTACCGCGACACTATATTTTTCAGTGATTTTCCTTAAAGATTCTTTAATTGGTAAAACAGGAATTGCGCCATAATTATTTTTAACTTCGGAAAGC
Source organism: Flavobacteriales bacterium (assembly GCA_002715565.1). Lineage (GTDB taxonomy): Bacteria > Bacteroidota > Bacteroidia > Flavobacteriales > BACL11. The sequence goes on along the minus strand of PAZP01000012.1, from coordinate 17,460 downwards.
AGGGCTGTTATTAGTTTTTTAGATATATAAGGCCTAACCCCATCATGTATTGCAACAACATCTCCAGCGTTAATTTTTTTAAGTCCATTTTTTACTGATTCAAATCTATTTATTCCACCAGCTATTAATGTGTGTTTAACTTGAAAATTGTGAATTTTACATAACTTTTTCCAGTAATTAAATTGACTTTTAGGTAACACTAAAAAAACATCATTAAAATCTTGAAAATTATTTAATGTATGCATTAAAATGGGAAGATTCTTTAGTTTAAGAAATTGTTTTGGTATAGCAGAGTTCATACGAATTCCTTTACCTCCAGCTACTATTAACGCAACATTTTTCATATTTATAGAATTAGCATTGCGTCCCCATAAGTATGAAAATTATATTTCTTTTTTATACCTTCCTTGTATGCTTTTAATAATAAATCTAATCCAGAAAATGCAGCAACTTGCATCATTAGCGAGGATTTTGGAAGATGAAAATTAGTTAACATACAGTTTGCAATTTGAAAGTTATGAGGAGGAAACAAAAATATATTTGTCCAACCTTCATATGGAATTATTTCTTTTTTTGTAGAAACAGAACTTTCTAGTGTTCTCATCACTGTTGTGCCAACACTACAGATTCTTTTATTTTCTTTTTTAGCTATATTTATAATATTTGCAGCTTGTTCATTGATGATTATTTCTTCAGATTCCATTTTGTGCTTAGAAAGATCCTCAACTAGAATTTCACTGAAAGTACCAAGACCGACATGTAAAGTAGTTTCTGCAAAATGGACACCTTTAATTTCCATTTTTTTCATGAGAATTTTACTAAAGTGTAACCCTGCAGTTGGTGCTGAAATTGCGCCTTCATGTTTTGCATAAATTGTTTGAAATCTTTCAGTGTCTTGTGCTGTTGGTTTTCTATCAATGTGTTTAGGCAAAGGAGTTTCACCAAGCATAGAAAGTGTGTTTTTAAATTCTTCATGTGTACCATCAAATAAAAAACGCAACGTTCTTCCTCTAGATGTGGTGTTGTCGATTACTTCAGCAATTAACTCATCATTTTCTCCAAAAAAGAGTTTATTTCCGATTCTGATTTTTCTTGCAGGATCAACTAAAACATCCCATAATCTGTTTTTTTTATTTAATTCTCTTAGCAAAAAAACTTCTATTTTTGCCCCTGTTTTTTCTTTATTTGCGTAAAGTCTAGCAGGAAAAACTTTTGTGTTATTAATCGCTATTACATCTCCATCATCAAAGTATTCTTGAAAATTAGACATTTTTTTATGATTAATTTCTCCAGTTTCTCTATTCACAATCATTAATTTTGCATCTTCTCTATTTTCTGCAGGTTTTTTAGCTATTCTTTTTTGAGGCAAATCAAAATTGAACATTGATAATTTATATTTCATGTTGTTAAGTTTATTTAATTTAAGCCAACAAATATAATGTATGTATTTGCGTAAGTCAAGAGAAATTAACTATTTAGTAATTGCTCAAAAGTATTTATATCTATAGATTCAGAAACATGATAGCCTCCTATAGCTTCTCTGCGTAGTTTTGAAAGATATCCTCCAGAATTTAATTCTTNTCCGAAATCATTAGCTATTGAGCGAATATAAGTTCCTTTGCTGCAATTGATTTCAAATTTTATTTTAGGCATATCGATATTAGTTAATTTAAAATCAAAAACCTTTATTTTTCTTGGATGTAATTTAACGCTTTCTCCTCTTCTGGCTTTTTTATATAACCGTTCTCCGTTCATTTTTATTGCAGAAAAAATAGGTGGTATTTGAGATAATTCTCCTATAAACTTTTTAGTAGTTTTTTTTAAAAGGTCATTATTTATATGGTTGACTTTATAAGTTTTTGAAACTTCTGTTTCAAGATCATATGAATTAGTTGTAGCTCCTAATGTAATTTCNCCAGTATAAACTTTTGGNAAATCTTGAATNGCNTGTATTTTTTTNGTTGCCTTNCCAGTACATATTACAAGNAGGCCAGTAGCAAGAGGATCTAATGTTCCAGAATGCCCAACTTTAATTTTCTTAATTTTGTACTTTTTTTGAATTAAGTATTTTATTTTTTTTACCACATTAAATGATGACCACCCAAGAGGCTTATTAATCAACAAGATTTCTCCATTTATGTATTTTTNGCTTGACATCTNCNAATAAATACTTTAAAAAGAGTAACTCAATAAAATAATTCCACCAACAAGCATACAGTATACTCCAAAATATTTCAACTGACTTCTTTTTACTAGCNTAANCATCCACCNACATGCAAAGAANCCTGTTAAAAATGCAACAATGAATCCNACAATTAATGGTAAAAANTTAGCATCTTGATAGNTAATCTGTCCTGAAAAAATATCTTGGATCATTTTNCCTATNATTAAAGGNACGACCATTAAAAAAGAAAANCTNGCNGCATGCTCTTTNTCTATNCCAAGNAATACAGAAGTNGCAANTGTTGCTCCNGAACGAGATATNCCAGGTAATATTGCTATTGCTTGNGCCANACCAATTATTAAAGCATTAAGCGTTCCAACATTTTTTTTNGATGGTTTTGTTTTATCTGCAAGNAATAGCACTAAGCCTGTTATAATTAACATAAATGCAACAAAAGTNAGTTCTTTTCCAAANAAAGATTCTATTTTTTCTATAAAAAAAAGACCAGCGATTGTAGCAGGAATCATGGAGATTAATATTTTNAGTGAAAACCGAAATGCNGCATTATTTTTGAACTCAAAAAGTCCAGAAAAGACTTCAGAAATTTCTTTTTTAAAAACAACAATTGTTGAAAGCGCTGTTGCAAAGTGNAACACTACNGTCATAAGCATACTTTCTTTAGAAAGATTTTTTTGCCCAATTAACTCTTTAACGATTTCTAAATGNCCACTACTACTAACAGGNAGAAATTCTGTTAACCCNTGAATAATNCCAAGTATAATTGCATTAATGATTTCCATTAATTACTTCTGAGATCNTANCATAATNGCAAAAATTTCAATGATAAAGCCAATTGCAATTANTATAGGNGCAAAAGTTAAACGTTGCAAGTTAAATATTTTATAAGAAAATTTTGTNGGATCTTCAGAACCCCCGCCAATCATTAAAGCAAGACCGCTTAAAATGAAAATTAAACCTATAACTAATAAAATATAATTTTGTTTTTTAAATGTAGATTCCATGATGTTTATTTATATAATTCTTGTTCATTTAATTTAATATATTTTTTAACAGCAAGATAAGTAGCACATGAGCTTATCAATATTCCAATAAAAAATACAAGCAAAAATACAAATCCAATAATTTTTAGATTATTAATGCTTAACATATTTGCTGTTTCGGATTGAATTAATTTAATAGTCCCCATAAGCATAAATATTGCATATATTGAGCTATAAAGACCTTGGTAGACTCCTTTTGAAAGAAAAGGCTTTTGAATAAAGAGATTGGTTGCCCCAACTAATTTCATAGTTCGAATTAAAAAGCGTTTTGAATATACAGAAAGTCTAATGGTATTATTTATTAAAACAAAAGAAATGGTAAATAACAGAAATGAAAAGATAATTAGTAAGAATGATATTTTTTTGGTATTTCTGTTAAGTTTTTCTACAATATCTTTTTGGTAAAAAACTTCGTGAACCAAATTATATGCAGTTAGTTCATTATTGACAATATTTAAGCTGTCGTTATTGGCATAATCAGCATTTAATTTAACATCTATCGAAGCTAGCAAGGGACTATATCCTAAAAATTGCACAAAGTCTTCACCAAGACTTTCTTTTAAATCTTTTGTAGCTTTTTCTTTAGAAATAAAACGTGTAGATTTAACAAAGTTATATCCTTCCAACTCTTTTTGAAATTTCAGAACATCAAGATCTGAAGCAGAGTCCTTAATCATTATCGAAAATCCTATATTTTCTTTCATATAATTTGAAAGCTGTTTTGCATTCAAAACCACTAAACCCAACAAACCTAAAACAAATAGAACTAAAGATAGACTAATAATTACTGAGATAGAAGGAGAAAAGATTGTTTTAGTAAGAAAATTATAGGTTTTATTTTTCATCTTGGTTGCTAAAATATAAAAATAGAATTTAGTAATTAATACATTTCTTTAACTTTGCATTATTCTAGAAAACCATCAAAATGGAATATAACTTTAAGGAAATCGAATTTAAGTGGCAAGATTATTGGAAGAAAAATAACACTTACTTAGTTTTAGAAGACCTTAATACTCCAAAATTTTATGCATTAGACATGTTTCCCTACCCATCAGGAGCCGGTTTGCATGTAGGACATCCGCTAGGTTATATAGCCTCAGATATCTTTGCAAGATATAAAAAATTAAAAGGATTTAATGTGTTACACCCAATGGGGTATGATTCTTTTGGATTACCTACTGAACAATACGCTATAGAGACCGGCATACATCCTTCTATAGCAACAAAAAAAAATATCGAAACATATAGAAAGCAACTTGATCGTTTAGGTTTTTCTTATGATTGGAGTAGAGAAATTCAAACATCGGATCCAAATTATTATAAGTGGACACAATGGATTTTCAAGCAACTTTTTAATTCATTTTATTGTAATATTGATGATAAAGCAAAACATATTTCAGAATTAATTAAAGAATTTGAAATAAATGGAAATATAAATACTAAAGCATCTTGTGACGAAAAAACACCGATTTTTTCCTCTACAGATTGGATTGGTTTTTCAGAAGAGGAAAAAGAAAACATATTACAAAAATATAGGCTGGCGTTTTTGTCAGATACATGGGTGAACTGGTGCGAGGGATTAGGAACAGTATTAGCTAACGACGAAATAAAAGATGGATTATCTGAAAGAGGAGGTTTTGTAGTTGAACAAAAGTTAATGAAACAATGGCTGTTAAGAATAACAGCATATAGTGATAGGCTATTAGAAGGACTAAAGACTATTGATTGGAGCGATTCCATTAAAGAAATACAAAAAAATTGGATTGGAAAATCTGACGGAACATCAATTGACTTTAAAATTGAGAATACAAAAAATATAATTAAAGTTTTTACTACAAGACCAGACACTATTTATGGCGTTAACTTTTTAGTGTTAGCTCCAGAACATGAATTGGTTATAGAAATTGTAAGCGCAGACAAAAAGCAAGAAGTAAACAATTACGTTAATGAAGTAAAATTAAAATCAGAAAGAGATCGTCAAGCAGGAAAACACATTACAGGAATTTTTACAGGCTCTTATGCTGTTCATCCATTTACAAAAGACAAGGTTGCTATTTGGATTTCAGATTATGTTTTAGCAAATTATGGAACAGGAGCTGTTATGGCAGTTCCATGTGGAGACCAAAGAGACTGGGATTTCGCTAAATATTTCGGAATAAATATCATAAATATTTTTAAAGACAATGATGTTAATAATGGCGCTAACACTAATAAAGATAATATAATCACAAATTCAGAGTTTTTAAATGATCTTTTCGTTACCGATGCAATTAATTTAGCGATTAAAAGAATAGAAGATATTGGAATTGGTAAGCGAAAAACAAATTACAGATTAAGAGATGCTGTTTTTAGCAGGCAAAGATATTGGGGAGAACCTTTTCCTGTTTATTTTAAAGGTGATATACCAAGATTACTAGAAGATAATGAATATTTAGAATTACCACCAGTTGATAAATATTTACCAACAAATACTGGAGAGCCACCTTTAGCTAGAGCAAAAAAAGAAGACTGGAATATTTTTAAAGGAGATAGAATGGAAAATAATGTTATGCCCGGCTGGGCAGGAAGTTCTTGGTATTTCTTAAGATATATGGATCCTAAAAACGAACTGACATTTTGTTCAAAAGAAAAATCTGACTATTGGGGTCAGGTAGATTTATATATAGGTGGGGCTGAACATTCTGTTGGGCATTTATTGTATTCTCGTTTTTGGACAAAATTTTTATTCGACAGAGGATATATTTCTTTTGACGAACCATTTAAAAAATTAATTAACCAAGGGATGATATTAGGAAGATCAAATCTTGTTTATAGAATTAAAAATACAAATACGTTTGTTACCTTCGAAAAAATTAAGGATTACGACACAACAATATTACATGTAGATATAGATATTGTAGAAAATGATTTTTTAGATATAGCAAGATTCAGAAAATGGAGAAAAGAATTTAACAATGCGGAATTTATTTTAAATGATCAGAAAAAGTATCTATGTGGCTATGAAACAGAAAAGATGTCAAAATCAAAATATAACGTTCAAACGCCAGACCAACTAGTAGAAAAATTTGGAGCGGATACATTAAGATTATATGAAATGTTCTTAGGGCCATTAGAACAGTTTAAACCTTGGGACACAAAAGGTATAAATGGAGTGCATAATTTTTTAAGGAAATTCTGGAGATTAGTTCATGATGAAAACAATAAATTTACTGTATCAGAAAACAAGCCCTCTCATGAAAATTTACGAACGCTACATAAAACTATCAAAAAAGTAGATGAGGATATTTCAAGATTTTCTTTTAATACTATTGTTAGTACATTAATGATTTGTATTAATGAATTATTAGATCAAAAATGTAATAATAGGGAGGTAATTAAAGGCTTTACAATTTTACTTTCACCATATGCACCACATATTGCTGAGGAAATATGGAATAAATTAGGCAATAAAGAGTCTGTTTTCTTTTCTAGCTTCCCTGAATATAAACCAGAATATTTAAAACAAAATAAAATAGATTATCCAGTATCTTTTAATGGCAAGATGCGGTATAAAATTACACTTCCAGCAACTAATTCAAAAAAAGAAATTGAAGCAGCTGTTATGCAACATGAAAAAACAAAGCATTATTTATCTAATAAATCTCCAAAGAAGATAATTATAATCCCACAAAGAATTGTAAATATTGTTTTTTAACGTTATTAAAAACACTTTTTTCTTTTTTATCTTCAGCAATTTATTTGTTGCTCTTTGTGCCTTAGCTCTTTTTTTAAGTTCTGAAATAATATTAGAAACTAATAATTTTAACCTAAGTATTTTTATTTTTTCCTCTACAGTATTTATATATAATTTTCAAAGAATAGTTAGAATTAAAAGAGGATTACAACACACTAGAAAAACATGGATTCTAAGAAATAAAAAGTCAATTATGTTTTTGACTACTGTATTTTTAATTTTNTCTTTTTATTATTTNTTGACGTTTAATTTAATCACAAAANNCACTATAATTCTTTGTGGTCTAGNATCTTTATTTTACCCCTTTGGATTACGTAATGTGCCATTTCTCAAGATATTTCTTATATCTCTTGTTTGGGCAACAACTACATTTTTATTGTTGGTTTTAGAAAATCAAATTGCTTTAGATTTAGTTAATGTTATTCATTTTCTTTCAAGATTTCTTTTTGTTTTGGCTATTACTATTCCATTTGACATAAGAGATATAACATTTGACAAAACCCAATTAAAAACACTTCCTGTTTTTTTTGGGGAAAAAAAAGCACGTTTTTTAGCACATCTGACTTTATTAGTTTCATTTATGATTTACAGCTTTTTATTTTTATGCAATATTGTTGAATTGAATTTTATTTTCACAATAGCCGTTTCTTATTTAATCGCAGCAGTACTTATTTTTAATTCAAAAAAACAAAAAACAGAAATATATTTTTCTTTTGGAGTAGAATCTGCAAGTATAATTTTTTATTTAGTTTTAGTGATATCATCTTGTATTTTATAAATCATATTTATTACCTTTACTGCANGTATAATTATAATATAAATGTCAGAAAAAAACACATCTCTTCATTACAGAAATTATCTTCAATTAGATAAAATACTTGNCGCTCAACAATTAGAAAGCAATTCTAAGGGCANTGAGGCCCATGAAGAAATGTTATTCATTATTATTCATCAGGCATATGAGTTATGGTTTAANCAAATTCTACATGAGTTAGAATCTGTGANAAAATATTTTCAGAGAAAAANAATTCATGAAGAAAATATAGGATTGATTGTTGGNAGAGTAGAAAGAACAAATAAAATCATGGGTGTTTTAGTNGANCAGATAGAAATATTAGAAACAATGACATCATTAGATTTTTTGGATTTTAGACATCATCTTTCACCAGCATCAGGCTTCCAATCACATCAATTTCGAAGAATTGAATTAATGTTGGGTTTAAAAATAGAGAAGAGACATCAATTTGNAGGCTGNCCTTATNATGCTCAATTTGATGGAGAAAAAAAAGAAGAAATACTTAAATTAGAAGATGAAGAATCGCTATTTTGTTTAGTAGAAAAATGGNTGGANAGAATCCCTTTTTTAAATCTTCACGGATTCGATTTTATTAAAAAGTACGGAGAAGTTATCAACGAAATGTTAGAAAAAGAAATTAATAGTATTTCATCNTCNTCTATTTTAAATGNCCAAGACAAAGTTCTTAGGATTCGTATGATAGAAGAAAACAAGAAATATTTTCAAAGAGTTTTAGATGAATCTGAACATGAAAAGGCTATTAAAAATGGAGAAACCTCCCTTTCATATAAGGCTACTATGTCGGCTTTATTAATTAATTTATATAGAGATGAACCAATATTGCACTTGCCATATCAATTATTAAGAAGTTTAGTTGAGTTAGATCATAAAATTGCTTCTTGGCGCTTTAGGCATGTGCAAATGGTAGAGAAAATGTTAGGCCAGAAAATTGGAACAGGGGGGAGTTCTGGGCAAGGTTATTTGAAANAAACAGTGGATAAGCATAAGGTGTTTACAGATTTAGCTAATATTGCCACTCTTATGATTTCNCGTTCATATTTACCAAAACTTCCAGANAANATAAAAGAAAATCTAGGATTTACTTATAAAAAATAAAATTTATGAATATTAGCTTAAAAAATAAAAATGCAATTGTGTGTGGAAGCACTCAAGGGATAGGAGAAGCTTCTGCAATTGCTTTAGCAAAATTAGGAGCAAATATTACGTTAATAGCTCGTAATGAATCTAAACTTCTGGAAGTTTTAAATGATTTAGATAAAAGCCAAGGGCAAACACATAGTTTTATAGCTATTGATTTTAGAGATTCAGAAAAATTAAAAGAAGAAGTAAATNTGTTAACATCTAATTATCATATACTGGTTAATAATACAGGAGGACCAGCTGCNGGTCCAATTACAGATGCNAACACCTCTTCATTTGAAAAGGCATTTAGAATGCATGTGATAAACAATCAAATTTTAGTACAAAAACTAGTAGAGGGAATGAAGAAAGAAAGATATGGAAGGATTGTAAATATTATTTCTACTTCAGTCAAAGCTCCAATAGCAGGATTGGGAGTTTCNAATACTATTCGTGCAGCAGTTGCAAATTGGGCAAAAACTATGTCTGTAGAACTGGGAGAGTATCACATTACAGTTAACAATGTATTGCCAGGATTTACTAATACAAATCGACTAAAATCACTGATTGCTAAGAAAGCAGAAATACAAGGTAAAACAGAACATGAAATTGCATCTATAATGAAATCCCAAGTTCCAGCGGGTAGATTTGGAGAGGCAGAAGAGGTGGCTAATGCAGTAGCATTTTTATGTAGCCCTGCAGCTTCATATATAAATGGAATTAATATTCCTGTTGATGGCGGAAGAACCAAAAGCTTATAAATGGAAAAAATTTTAAATTATATAAACGGAGAATTAGTTNCACCAGNTAGCGGNAACTATTTGGATAATTACAACCCNGCTACAGGAAAAGTTTATTCTTTCATNCCAGATTCTGATAAAGATGATATAGACAATGCTGTNAGNGCTGCTAAAGAAGCNTTCNTAGGATGGAGTAAAACCCCAAAACAGGAGAGATCAAANNNACTAATGAAGCTNGCTGATAANATTGAAAAACATTTTGATCAATTAGTAGCTGCAGAGAGTAAAGACAACGGAAAACCAGAAAGTCTTGCAGCGAANGTNGATATTCCAAGAGCTCCNGCAAACATTCGTTTTTTTGCTGGAGCTATTTTACATGACAGCTCTAATGTTCATGAGATGGATGGAATGGCTATTAATTATACTTTACGTCAACCAATNGGAGTAGCGGCATGTATTTCTCCATGGAACTTACCTCTTTATTTACTTACTTGGAAAATAGCTCCAGCACTTGCAGCAGGAAATACAGTAGTAGCCAAGCCATCAGAGATNACNCCAATGACAGCATATATTTTTAGTAAAATATGTATAGAGGCAGGGCTCCCAAAGGGNGTATTAAATATTGTTCATGGTCTNGGNAGCAAAGTAGGTGACCCATTAACCACACACATAGATACGCCAATAGTTTCTTTTACNGGAGGGACAGTTACAGGAAAGCATATTGCTTCATTGACGGCCCCTATGTTTAAGAAGTTNTCATTAGAGCTTGGAGGAAAAAATCCTAATATTATTTTNGCTGATGCTGATTTTGATAAAGCAGTAAGTATAGCCTCAAGAGCAGCTTTTACAAATCAAGGNCAAATTTGTTTGTGTGGTTCACGTCTTTTTGTTCAAGAAGAAATTTATGATAAATTTAAAACNGCTCTAGTTGCAAAAGCATCTAAATTAGTAGTTGGAAATCCAAAGAATCCAAAGACAAATTTGGGAGCCGTTGTATCAAAAGAACACATGAATAAAATATTATCAAAAATCGACGAAGCAAAAAAATTAGGAGGAAATATTTTAATAGGAGGAGAAAGACAAATTTTAGAGGGTGATTTCAAGGCAGGTTATTACATACAACCTACAATAATTGAAGGTCTTTCTTTTGATTGCCCTGTTAATNAAGAGGAAATTTTTGGCCCAGTAGTTTCAATAATACCGTTTAAAACTGAAGAGGAAGTTATAGAGATGGCTAACTCTACAGAATATGGCTTATCAGCTAGTATTTTTACAGAAAATGTAAGTAANGCTCATAGAGTTGCNGCGAGNATAGATNCTGGAGTTATCTGGATTAANACTTGGCTACTTAGAGATTTAAGAATACCATTTGGCGGAATGAAAAGTTCAGGNNTNGGAAGAGAAGGNGGGTTTAAATCATTAGAATTTTTTACAGAACCTAAAAATATATGTGTTAAAATATAATGAACGGAAAAAAGATTAATTCAGAAAGAGCTCCTCAAGCTGTTGGTCTGTATCCACATGCTAGAAAAGTTGGAAACTTATTGTTTCTATCTGGAGTAGGTCCAAGAAAAGTTGGTCAAAAAGAAATCCCTGGCGTTACTTTAGATGANAANGGAGAAATNATAAATTATGATATAAGAGTGCAGTGTCATTCTGTTTTTCAGAATATACGNTTTATATTAGAAGATGCTGGTTCCTCTTGGAACAATATAATAGATGTTCAAGTTTTTTTAACTAACATGAAAGAGGATTTTAAAACTTATAACAAAATATACGCTGAATATTTTAAAGACAATCAACCTTGTAGAACTACAATAGAAATAAAGAGTTTACCAACTCCAATAGCAATAGAATTAAAAGTAATAGCAACTATTTAAAAAAAATATTATGGAAATAAAAAAACCCTTTAACTTACAAAAATGGATCGATGAAAATAGACATTTACTAAAACCTCCTGTAGGAAATAAAAACCTTTATGTTGAATCTGGAGATTATATAGTAATGATAGTAGCTGGTCCAAATGCTAGAAAAGATTATCATTACAACGAAACAGAAGAATTGTTTTATCAAATAGAAGGAGACATTATTGTAAAAACACAACAAGAAGGAAAATTAGTTGAATATGAAATTAAAGAAGGAGAAATGTTCCTCCTACCTGCTAAAATACCACATTCTCCAGTTAGATCAAACGGGTCAATAGGATTAGTAATAGAAAGAAAGAGAATCAAAGAACATAAGGATGGCTTAATGTGGTTTTCAGACACTGCAAATGAATTACTATATGAAGAATATTTTCACCTAACAAACGTAGAAAAGGATTTTCTTCCTGTTTTTAAGAGGTTTTATTCTAATGAAAAATTAAGAACGTGCCCTAAAACAGGAGAAATTATGGAGGCTGATCCAAGATATACTAATTAGCACATTCTATACCAATTAATAACTTAATATGACTTTGTGTTTTTATAAATAAAATATAGTATGCGAATAAATGGACATGGACATATACTTCCTGAGCCTGCTCAGATTCCAAATTTTATGAAGGAAAAAAAACTTTTCTGGATTGATAATGATAAGAAGTTTATGAGGCAAGGAGATTGGTCTAGGCCAATTAGCAGTCAAGGATTTTTTATTAAAGACAAGTTAGATTGGATGGATCAACATAATATAGATCATAGCGTTATGTTATGTCTTTCACAGTTATATTGTAATGGTTGGAATAAAAAAGATTGTTTTGATGGAATTCGTTTTCAAAATGATTTTAATGCCTCTATACAAAGTAATTTCCCAGATAAATTTACTTGTGGTTTTGTTGTTCAACCATTATATCTTGACCATGCACTTCTTGAGATAGAAAGATGCGTCAATGAACTTGGGTTGAAGGTGCTTTGTTTACCCACACATTTTTTAAATAAAAATAGGGAGTGGTTATCTATTGCAGAAGAAGATGTTGATCCAATATTTGAATTAGCTAATAAATACGGATTAGCAGTACAGATTCATCCTTACGATGGTGAAAAAATAATTGCTCTAAAAAACCAGTATTGGAGATTTCACTTAGTCTGGATGATGGCGCAGTGTGCCGACACATTACATCTCTATACTCTTAGAGATTTACCAAATAAATTTCCAAATGTAAGAACTAGTTTTGCACATGGAGGCATGTCAGGTATTGCTAACTATGGTAGAAGGATTCAAGGATTTGATGGTAGACCAGATATTTTTAAAGAGTTGCAAGACCCCAGAAAAACCTTAGGACATAAAAATCTATATTTCGATACATTAGTGCACGACTCATATACACTAGAATTATTAAAGAAGCGAGTAGGTTCTAGTCAAATAATAATGGGGTTAGACGATCCTTTTCCATTAGGAGAAATAGAAGGAGTCGGCACTTCATATCCAGGAAGAGTTGTAGAGTATGCTGCTGAGATAGGCATTCTAACACAAAATGAAAAAAAAGATATATGGTGTAAAAATGTATTAGAATGGTTAGGGAAGAATAAAAAAGATTTTAGATAAATGAAAGCAGTTTTATATAATGGAAAGAATAAGGTGAGCGTAAATTTCTCTAAAGGAGAAGATATTTCAATACCATTGTCTTTTAATGGAGATCAGCCCAACACATATAATGTAGTTAAAGCGACTGCAAAAGCATATAAGGACGATCAATTTATAGGGGATACTAGAAAAGGAGGTCCTTGTAACTTTGAAACGTATCAACTTACACCGCATTGTAACGGGACACATACGGAATGTATTGGTCATATAACAAAGGCAAGAGTTTCTATATTGACTGCTTTACAAGAAGAAATGTTATTTTCTTCATTAATTACTATAAAACCAATAAAATCAGAAGAAAGCTACAAACCTGAATTAAACACAGAAGATTTAGTCATTACCAAAAAGCAATTAAAAAAGCAACTACAAAATGTAGATACAAATTTTTTACAAGCATTAATTATTCGCACGCTTCCAAATTTTGAAGAGAAAAAACAAAGGAACTATATGCAAGAATCATCTTCTTTTTTTACTATAGAAGCTATGAATTATATTGTTGAAATGGGAATAAAACATTTATTAGTTGATATGCCTTCTGTTGATAGATTATTTGACGATGGTATTCTTTCTGCACACAATATATTTTGGGAAACAAAAGAAAAAAAGTTCAATTCAAATACATCAAATAAAACTATAACAGAAATGATTTTTGTCCCTGATAATATTAAAGACGGAAAATATTTATTAAACCTTCAATTTGCTCCTTTCGTTGCAGATGCAGCTCCAAGTCGACCAATTTTATACAAGATTAATGAATTATAAAGCAACAAATGAGTTTGCATTATTATTAGATGCAGAAGATGAATTAAGAAAGTATAAACACCAGTTTTATATTCCTTTGCAGAAAAACGGCAAAGAACACATCTATTTTTGTGGTAATTCTTTAGGGCTGCAGCCAAAAAAAACTAAAGAATTTATAGATCAGGAATTAAATGATTGGGAAAATTTAGGTGTTGAAGGACATCTTAATGCAAAAAACCCATGGTTACCTTATCATGAGTTATTGTCTAATAGTTATGCTAATTTGGTTGGCGCTAAAATAACAGAAGTAGTAGCAATGAATACTTTAACAGTTAACCTTCATTTAATGATGGTTTCATTTTACAGGCCAACATCAACAAGGTATAAAATTGTTATTGAAGAAGATGCTTTTCCGTCAGATATTTATGCCGTGGAATCTCAAATAAAACATCATGGAATCGATCTTGAGAAGGCTTTGATAAAACTTAAGCCAAGAAAAGGAGAATCATCAATAAGAACAGAAGATATTTTAGATGTTTTGAATAAGGAAGGCAGTACTATTTCTCTTGTTATGTTAGGAGGAGTAAATTACTATACAGGTCAAGTTTTCGATTTTAAAAATATTACAGCATCAGCCCATAATCAAGGAATAAAAGTAGGTTTTGATTTAGCACATGCGGTGGGAAATATTAATTTAGATCTTCATAAATGGAATGTTGATTTTGCTGTTTGGTGTTCTTATAAATATTTAAATTCTGGGCCAGGATCTGTTGGTGGTGTTTTTGTTCACGAGAAACATCATAATTCTAATATGCCTAGATTTTGCGGATGGTGGGGTCATAATAAATCAGATAGGTTTGATATGCCAGATTCTTTTAACCCTATTCAAACAGCTGAAGGATGGCAATTAAGTAATCCTCCTATTCTTTCATTAGCAGCCATCAGAGCCTCTCTTAGTATATTTGATGAGGTAGGGATGGAAAAACTCGTTATGAAATCAAAAAAATTAACTTCATACATTTTGTTTCTATTAGAAAAAATTCACACGGAAAGAATAGAAATCATAACGCCAAAAAATAGTGGCTGTCAACTTTCAATTAGGGTTAAGAATGCAAAAAAAGATCTCTTTAACAGACTTACTGCTGAAGGTGTAATAGCTGACTGGAGGGAGCCCGATGTAATTCGTATAGCACCAGCACCTCTTTATAACAGTTTTAAAAATGTATTTGATTTCTATGAAATATTAAAGAAATTACTATAAATGAAAAAAGAGATTACAATTGTTGGAGCAGGTCTTGTAGGATCATTATGTTCTTTATATATGACAAACAGAGGTTATAATGTAAATGTTTTTGAAAGAAGAAACGATTTGCGTTCTGAAATTATTACGGCAGGAAAATCAATTAATTTAGCATTATCAAAGAGAGGTTGGACATCACTTGAACAAGCAGGTATAGCCAATCAGGTAATGAAAATAGCAATACCAGTATATAAAAGGATAATGCATGATAACAAAGGCAAGCTAACAGAACAGCCTTATGGCAATAAAGATGAGGCTATTTATTCTGTATCAAGAGCTCAGATGAACGTATTGATGATGGATTTAGCTGAAAAAAATGGAGCTAAGTTACATTTTAATGAAAAATGTATTGATGTCGATTTTGAACAATCAATAGTTACTTTTGAGAACACAGAATCAAAGAAGAATCAGAATGTAAAATCTGATTTTTTAATTGGTGCAGATGGAGCTTTTTCAGTCGTTAGAAAAAAAATGGTTAATAAATATAAGCATGATTATGACTATAATGAAATAGATCATGATTATAAAGAGCTTTTAATTCCTGCAGGAAAAAATAATTCTTATCTATTAGATAAAAACGCATTACATATTTGGCCAAGAGGGGATTTTATGTTAATGGCTCTTGCTAATTTAGATGGTAGTTTTACTTGTACTTTATTTGCCCCAAAAAAAGGTCTGAATTCTTTTGAGGGCTTAAATAAGAAAGAAGAGGTTGAAGCTTATTTCGCTAATATCTTTCCTGATTTTTTTGAATTAGTTCCAAACCTATATGAACAGTGGCTTCTAAACCCAACATCTTCTTTAGGTATTGTTAGAACATTCCCTTGGCACATAAAAGACACAACTTTAATTATAGGAGATGCTGCCCACGCTACAGTTCCATTTTATGGACAAGGAATGAACTGTGGCTTTGAAGATTGTAGAATTTTAAATAATTTCTTAGATAAATATGATAATCTCAGTACATGTTTTGAAAATTTTTCTAATGAAAGAAAGCCAAATGGAGACGGTGTTCAAGAATTGTCAATGCATAATTTTATAGTAATGAGAGATAAGACAGCTGACCCGAAGTTTTTATTGCAAAAAAAGATAGAAAAGAAATTTTCTAATTTATACCCCAATAAATGGACGCCATTATATTCTATGGTTAGCTTTACTAATATTTCTTATTCAGAAGCTTGGGAAATTGGCATGAGACAAGAAAAAATTATGCAAAAGATCATGCAATACCCAAATATTGAAAATGTTTGGGATGATGATGAAATAATGCGAGAAATGCAAAGTTTATTGTAATTTTTAGCACATTTTAGCACATTTTAGCACATTTTAGCACATTTTAGTTCGCTTTAGTTTATTTCAAAGCAATACTTTTATAAATACCATATTATTATTAATCCATTTCAGTGCTTAAAAAGCATAAAAAAGCATAAAAAAGCACAAAAAAGCATAAAAAAGCATAAAAAAGCATAAAAAATAACAAATAATTAAATTTTCCCTTTTTCTCTTGTTTTATTATTTAGCGCTTAATTTAAATTGGGTTGGTGGTATAGTATCTAGAGTAATAAGAACTGCAAATGATGCAAAAGATTATGCAATACCCAAATATTGAAAATATTTGGGATGATGATGAAATAATTCGAGAAATACAAAGTTTATTGAAATTTTGACGCATTTTAGCGCATTTTAGCGCATTTTATCGCATTTTAGTGTCTTTTAAGTTCGCTTTAGTGTATTTCAAAGCAACACTTTTATAAATACCATATTATTATTAATCCATTTCGGTGCTTAAAAAGCATAAAAAAGCATAAAAAAGCATAAAAAAGCACAAAAAAGCACAAAAAAGCATAAAAACACATAAAAATAATATATAATTAAATTCTTTCTTATTTTTCATTTGGTTTATTATTTAGTCCTTAATTTAAATTTGGTTTGAGAAAATTTATTTTTATATTAGCGAAAATGTTTATTATGATTGGATTATATTTCATTTTATTTTTCTTTTTATTTATACTAACAGTAATAAATAGAGATGTAGTGGATATAAAAGCATCAGTAGATGAAGTTTTAATAGGAGATTATAGTAATGAGATTAATTTAATGCATCGTGGAGATATAGTTTGGAAATAATTTTTTTAACATGAACAAATTATTACTTTTATTACTTGGTTTTATATTTTTATTATCTTGCCAGCAATCACATAGGAAAACTATTATACTTTCAAAA
>PAZP01000011.1 GCA_002715565.1 Flavobacteriales bacterium | reverse complement strand
TTTATTAGCGGACATATTTATTCCATTTCCTGTTCCACAGAATTGAATTCCTAACTCGTTTTCACTTTTTTCAATACTTTCCGCTAATTGATGAGCAAAATCAGGATAATCTACACTTTCTAAAGAATAACAACCAAAATCTTTTATTTCTATACTTTTACTAGATAAATACTCTTTTAATTGTTCTTTATATTCAAATCCTGCATGATCGCAAGCAAGTCCTATTTTCATATTTTAATTTTTAACAGTGTGTTTATTACTTTATTTTTTTCTCTTAACTCTTTATTTTTTTATTAACTTTTATAAATNATATATTGTTTATAAAANGNTTNNTTTTTTTATNTATTTAATTTTNTTATNANTATTAAATTTATAAGNNTTTCTAAATTTTAAAAGTCAATATTTTTTGTTNTTATTTATTTTAAACTTTTAAATATGTTTTTAATATTTNTTTNATANTTATAATATAAAANTTATTAAAAATTAAGNTCTTTNTTTATTATTAACANTTTANNNTTTTTGTTAATATAATTACNTAANTTATTGATTGTGAAAATAAAAAAATAAACATTANTATTTTAAAGTGTTNATAACAATTAATATTTTAAATTTTNAATAATTANTAATATTATTTATNAACTANATTAACAATNTATAATNATANAATANTTTTTATTTAATATAGAANANATAAAATAATANTAATAATANNNCNTTTAAACANTTNCTNNTTANATAATTTAAATTAATTTAATATTTTTACAACAAATCAAAAATTTTATAATATGAAAAAACTTATACCNATTATTTTACTTTTAGTAATATCAATTANTACNAANGCACAAATATCTTTTTGTGAAGATTTTGAAAGTTATAATGCTGGTGATAGAATAGCNCAAACTTCTCCTCAGTGGAATTCTTGGGATGAGTTGTTTACGGCTCCNGCGCCATNACCTCCTTTTATAGATGATGTAGCAGTAAGTTCNCAGCAAAATTCAACACCAGGAGGATCAAACTCTTTATATTTTCAAAANAATTCTGTTGCNGGACCAGAAGATGTNCTCTTAATATTTGATACAACATCAAATATAACACAACAAACATTACAAATTTTATCAACCCCTTATGCGATAGGTAATTTTACTTATTCTAAAAAGATGTGGNTNAGAAGTAATAGTAATGGAGCATATTTTAATTTTCAAGCAGAAAANACACCAGGAATTACNTGGGCTTTAGAAGTAGATTTCAATCCAAACTTAGCAAGCCCTATGGATCCAGGAACTGTAGAAATGAGTAATACAACAGGAGGAACAATGTTTACAACTAGTTTTCCAACAAATACATGGTTTGAAATAAAGTTTGAAATAGATTTAACAGCTAATGTATGGGAAGTATTTATAGATAATCAATCTCAAGGATCTTTTACTAATACAATTAATCAAATAGCATCAATGGATCTATACACTAGAGCAACAGGATCAGTAGCTGATGAATTTTATGTAGATGATATATGTTGGCAATATACTCCTTATATGCCATTAACATATAATATGACAGCAACAGATATAAATACTCCAGCAATATTAGGGTTGGTAAATGCACCTTTTGATATAGAAGGAACTGTATTTAACTTAGGTATGAATAATATAACATCAATGGATGTTAATTATTCTATAAATGGAGGACCAACAGTTACAGCTCCATTAACAGGATTAAATATTTCATCATTAAATTCTTATACTTTTACCCATCCAACACAATGGAACCCGCCTAGTTCGGGAACATATGATATAAAAATATGGGCAAGTAATTTTAATAATGGAAATGCAGATATGGATACTACTAATGATATGTATACAAAAACAGTTGAAATATGGAATGATATAGTTCAAAGAGTGCCTTTATTTGAAACATTTACTAGTTCAACATGTGGTCCTTGTGCGGGGGCTAATGTAACTGCAGAAGCGGTTTTTGGAGCCAATGTAGGNGCTTTAACATCTATAAAATATCAAGTTGATTTCCCTGGATTTGGAGATCCTTATTACACAGATGAAGTTGGTCAAAGACAAAGTTATTATGCTATAAACTCAGTTCCTAGAATGGAAATAGATGGAGGTTGGGATCAAAACGGAGGTTTAATAACACAACAAGTAGTAGATGATTTTACAATTATTCCATCAAGACTAAATTTATCAGCATCTTATCAAATTACTGGACAAACATTAGATATAGACGTAACAATAGATCCAGTAGAAAATCTTAATTCTAACAATTTAGTAGTTCATATGGCAATATATGAAAAAACAACATATAATAATGTGGGAACAAATGGAGAGACACAATTTGAACATGTTGTAAAAAAAATGGTACCAAATACAAACGGAACACCTATAGGATCATTAGCGGTAGGACAACAACAAACATTGCAAGAATCATATACTTTTCAAGGATCGTATAGACTACCAGCATTATCACCAACATCTACACCTATAGATCATTCTATAGAACATTCAGTTGAAGATTTTGCAAACTTAAAAGTTGCTGTTTGGGTTCAAGATGTTGTTACAAAAGAGATACATCAGTCTACAGATGCTGTTGTTGGCTCAATAACACCTCCTTCATGGAATTGTAATAATAATGCCTGTGAAGACCCAGGAGATGGAAGTGGAACATATAATACACTAACAGATTGTGAAGATTATTGTTTACAATCATCTATTGATAATATAAAACAAAAGATTACAGTTTATCCTAACCCAGCAAAAGAATATATTTTTGTAGAAGGAGAATATAATTTCATAGAAGTATATGATGTTTTAGGAGAAAGAGTATTAAAAACAACTGAAAAAGGAAAAATAGAAACAAACAATATTCCAAATGGAGTTTACTTTGTTAAAGTGTTTTCAAAAACAACACAAACAGTAAAAATAGTTATCAATAAAGAAAACTAAATAATTGTAAAGTTGATTTGATGTTTTTCTAAAGAAACAGAAGCAACTTTAATTTTAACAACACTCCCTAATAAAAAAATACGTTTAGTATTAATTCCTATTAGGGAGTGTTGTTTTTCATTATATATATAATGATCGTCTTTGAGAGTAGCTGCGCGCACTAAACCCTCACAACCATTTTCAATTAATTCAACATAAAAACCCCACTCAGTAACACCAGAGATAATCCCAGAAAAAACCTCACCGATTTTTTTCGATAAAAATTTTGCTTGCATAAATTTAGAAGAAGCTCTTTCAGCAGAAATAGCATTTTTTTCCATTTTAGAACAATGTGAACAAACGTCGTCTAGTTTAAATTTTTCAGAAGAAGAATTTTTTTTAAGATATAATTTTAATAAACGATGAGTAATAAGATCAGGGTATCTTCTTATGGGCGAAGTAAAATGAGAATAAAAATTAAAACCAAGACCAAAATGACCTATATTATTAGTTGAATAAACCGCTTTAGCCATAGAGCGCAAAACAAGCGTTTCAATTAATTTTTGTTCTTTTTTTCCATTTACATCGGACAATAGATTGTTTAAACCCAAAGAAAGGGAGCCAGTATTTTTTAAAGTAAGAGGTTTTATAATTTTAGAAAGAGCATTTATTTTTTCCATGTCTGGAGAATCATGAATTCTATAAATAAANTCAAGACCTTTTAAACTAATAAACTCAGCAATAGTTTTATTTGCAAGCAGCATAAATTCTTCAATCAAATGGTTTGAATCAAGAATAGGTTTTTTAAAAGTTTTTATAGGTTCTTTACGCTTGTTTAAAACAAATTTTATTTCAGAACTTTCAAAGTTAATAGAACCGGTATTAAACCTCTTCTTGCGAAGTTTTTTATAAATACGATTTAAAACAATCAGCTCTTCAAAAAAAGGGCCAGATTTTGTATCTATAGTCTCTTGAGCCTCTTTATATGTAAAGCGATGGTTAGAGTGTATAATAGTTTCACAAATTTTGAAATCAAGAACCCTGCCCGAAGAATTAAGTTTAAAAATTATAGAAAAAGCAAATCGATCAATGTTAGGTTTTAAAGAACAAACATTATTAGAGATGTTTTCAGGCAACATCGGCACAACGCGATCACACAGATACACAGAAGTACCTCTTTTGTAAGCCTCATCATCTAAAACACTATTAGGAGCAACAAAATGAGAGACATCAGCAATATGAACACCGACCTCCCAACTATCAGGACCCAACTTTTTAACAGACAAAGCATCATCGAAATCTTTAGCGTCTTCAGGATCAATTGTAAACGTAACCACCTCCCTGTAGTCAAGACGAGAAATAGAGTCTTTTTTGGATATAAAATCAGATATTTTGTTAGCTTTCGATAAGACCTCTTCGGAGAAAACAGAAGAAAAACCATAATTATATATAATTGAACGCATTTCAGAATTTACACTATCTTTTTCTCCTAAAACTTTTTTAATTTTTCCAACAGGACTTTTTTGACCAACGGACCAGCTTTCAATGTTNACTAAAAGCTTTTTGTTTATATAAGCAGGGGATACATTTTTAGGGGGAATAAAAATATCAAAATAAAGAGATTTGTCGTCCGGAATCAAAAAACAAAGAGAGACGGGGTCTAAAACACCAGTAAAACTTGTTTTNTGTCTTTCAAAAACACGCACNATTTCCCCCTTAAAACCGCTTTTTTTCTTAGCAAAAATGATATATTCTACTTTGTCGCCTGCAATAGCAAAGTTAGAAAAAGCCTTGTCAATAAACACTTCAGAACTAGCACCGTGAGCAATATAAACACCCTTTTTATTAGTGTTTTTTATAAAACCAGCGTACACGGTTTTGCCGCGATCTAAAGAGAAAGACCCTTTTTTGTGCTCATTCAAACAACCATCATCAACCAGTTTTTTCAAAACAACAACAATTTCTTTTCTTATGTTGGGGTCTTTTATATCAAGTATTTTTGCGACCTGCTTATAATTAAAATTTACTTCAGGATTAGTTTTAAAAACACCCGAGACAAGTCTAACTAGCTTTTTTTTAGTTGGCGGAGAAGGGTTGATTTTTCTTTTTTTTTTCTTTTTCTTTTTCATTTTACTGCTAAAGTGGCAAAAATAAGTTTAATTTTACCGAGTGAACAAAATCAACAATAAAGATATCATATTTTTCTTTTTAGTGTTATTGTTGTCAACCTCATGCAGGTCTAAGAAAACATTTAACGGAACCAGCACTTTAGACTGCCCAACCCACGAACAAAAAATAAAGACAGAAAAAAACGACAAAAAAAGCAAATGGAGGCTAGTATTATATAAAGATGGGGAGCGGGTTGTTGGAAAAACAAAAAAAGGAAAAAGTAGACTTTTTAAAAAGAAAAACTGAAACCAAAATAAAAGTATAGTCGTTAAGCAAATAAAGCAAGACGACTATGAAACAAAAAGTAGACAAATTTTTTTATCTATTATTCGGTATTATTTTTTTAACAGGATCAGCTGTTTGTGCGCAAATACCAACAACAAATTTTAATAAAAAAAACACTCCCGTTTCACCAAGATGTTTTACTTCTATCACTTCAGATTCAAAAGGGTTGATTTGGGTGGGCACACTAGAGGGACTGTTTTGTTACAACGGTTTAGAGTGGAGAGAGAAAAACACAAAAAACAGTTATTTACCCACAAACAAGGTTTTGTGTGTTGAGATAATAGAAAACAAAAAATATATAGGCACAACTAACGGTCTTATAGTGGTTCACGACGGATCCTGGAGACTTTATAACACCAAAAACAGCAGGCTTCCTTCAAATAAAATCCGAAAAATTAAACAAGATAAAAATAAAAATATATGGATAGCAACATCCAAAGGGCTGGTTAGTTTTAATAAAGATTTAGAAACAGTGCTGAGCAAAAAAACAAACGGAATAATAGACGATAATTTTGTTTCTTTATGCATAGACAAAGAAAACACTATTTGGGCAGGGACTAACAACGGCCTGTATAGTTATAAAAATAAAATCTGGCGAGTTTACAACAAAAACAACTCACCAATCCCAGACGATCATGTGTGGGAGATCGTTGTTGACAATGAAAATAACAAATGGATAGGAACAAAAAAAGGAATAGCCAAACTAGAGGACAACGAGTGGAAAGTTTTTAATAAAAAAAACACACCAATAAAAACAAACATCATTACATCAATGGTATACGATAATTATGACCGATTATGGATAGGCACACAAAAAGGTGTTTGTTCTTATGATGGAGAAGAATGGACAAAACATAAAATTGAAAAGAAAAAAAACAGAGTTCAGAAACTGTTTATAGATAATTACGACAATAAATGGATATGCACACAGAGCAATATAATAGTTTACAATTTAGAGGGAATAGAGTTTAAAAAGAATAAAATTGATGAAAACAAATTTATTGTAAGCAGATAAAATCAAGTTGGAGAAAATAACATCACAACATTGGTTAATACGCAATAACCCCACACATATGTGGGGTTATTGTTTTTTACAAGGGGTGCATATATTATAGAAATATTCAAGCGTACAGGCTCGATAACAAAACTACAGAAAGCTATGGGGCATTCATCTATTAATGTAAGTTTAACCTACTTAAGAGGTTTAGAAATAGCAGAACTGAAAGAGGAAGATATGCCTATGGTTTGTTATTAATTGAATTAATTTTTTCATCTAATATTTTGCTGAATTCTTTAGCTCCACTAATGTTTAAATGATTTTGATTATAAAATTTATTATCTTCAAGTTCAAGTTTCATAAAATCCCAATATTTGA
The DNA here is from genome assembly GCA_002715565.1 of Flavobacteriales bacterium. Taxonomy (GTDB): domain Bacteria; phylum Bacteroidota; class Bacteroidia; order Flavobacteriales; family BACL11. The sequence continues at coordinate 10,662 of PAZP01000011.1, read as the reverse complement.
TATTAAAATCATTTTGTATTTCTTTTATTATTTTCTTATTTCTTTTTAATATATCATATTCATATCTTAAGTTATATTCTTGTTTATGAACTGGAGCTGAAAATAGAATTGGTTCAATATTATTTTTTATTAGTAAATCTATTGTTTGTTTTAAAATTATCAAGGCATTATCAAAATCCTTTTCATTTAGATTTATCTTATCGATTTTAGAGTAGTCATGAAAATTTGATCCTGAAAAACCTACAAACCCATCAATTATTTTAATTAGATTTTTTTCTTTTGACATCTTTTCAAGATCTACAATTTCAATTCCTTTAAAATAATCATATACTATATTTTTAATTAAACCTAATACAGAATAGGGAGAATAAGAAAATAAAGGAGATAAAAAATATATTTTTGATTTGTTGTAATATGGCTTTACACCTGTAGAATAGTAAATCAATGACTCCCTTATCTCAGATGTTGAAACTTTGTTTAGAGAATGGTAATCTACAGAGATTAAGACAAATTTAATATTATGGTTTTCTTGTTTTAAGTATTGGGTTAAAATTTCTTTTTCGTAATGTAAGTGTTGAGATACATTTGCAAGATTAAGAGTTTTTAGTTTGCTAAAATATTTTGGATTAACAGCATAGTGAGCTTGGGAATTTCCTAATACTATTAACTCATATTTTTTTGAATAAAGTTGACTTTTAATTACCTGATATGAAGTATTCAAATTCATTAATAAAAAATGTAATATAATAGCAAAAACTATTAGAGGAATAGAAAATTTAATCAGCTTACTAAAGAATTTTTTCATTTTTTTAAAATTGAAAATATATGAATTCTTGTCCCTTACCAGAATTGAAATAAATTAAGATAATTAAAATATAATAGAAAAGCAGTCTGTAGATTCTATTCCATTTAAAACCAATATTTTGAATTCCAAAATCATTTTCTCTACCAAACCACTCAATAATCATAAACAAGAAAATAGGCAACAATATTTTTTTAGATCCAGCTGTTGGATATTGAAATATTGTTTCAGAAAATATTCCCCCGACATAACTAAAAGCGTGACTTAAATTTTCAGCTCTAAAGAATATCCAAGCAAATACTGTTAATATAAATGTGATTAGCATTGCAAACAGTTCTCTGAATGAGGGTAATAACTTCCCTTCAGCCACAACACCCAAGTTCTTTCTATTGTTGTTAGTCAATAATAAGGGTAAGAAATAAATAGCATTAAGTGCTCCCCATATAATAAAAGTCCAATTAGCTCCGTGCCAAAATCCACTAACTAAGAATATTGCAAAGGTATTTCTCACTTTCATCCAAGTACCACCTCTACTTCCTCCAAGAGGAATATATAGGTAGTCTCTAAACCAAGTACTTAATGATATGTGCCAACGTCTCCAAAACTCAGCAATATCTCTTGAGAAGTAAGGAGTTGCAAAGTTTTGTTTTAAGTCAAAACCAAAGAGTCTTGATGTACCAATAGCAATGTCTGAATAACCAGAGAAGTCACCATATATCTGAAAAGTAAAGAATATTGCACCAAGAACTAAAGTACTTCCGTTCATATCAGCTGAGTTATTAAATATCTGATTGGCAAACTCAGCACAATTATCGGCAATCACTACTTTTTTAAATAATCCCCAAAGTATTTGACGCATACCATCAACTGCTTTGTGATATTCAAAAGTTCTTTTTTTATAAAACTGAGGAAGTAAATTAGTAGCTCTCTCAATTGGTCCTGCTACAAGCTGTGGGAAGAAGCACACAAAAGCTGAGAAGGCTATAAAGTCTTTTGTAGGTTCTAATTTCTTTTTATAAACGTCAATAGTATAACTCAAGGTTTGGAAGGTATAGAAACTTATCCCAACAGGAAGAATAATATTTAGACTATTAGCATTAATCTGCATTCCAAAGAGACTAAAGGCATCAACAAAGTTTTCTAAGAAGAAGTTGTAGTATTTAAAGAATCCTAAAAAACCAAGGTTTACAATAATACTTGTCCAAAGCAACACCTTCCTTTTAGATTGTTTTTCTTCAACTCTTAGTTTCTGTCCAACTAAATAATCAACTACTGTACTAAATATGATTAATGATAAGAATCTCCAATCCCACCAACCATAGAAGACATAACTTGCTAAAACTATTAAAGCATTTTGGAGCTTTAAGTTCTTTTGTGCAACAAACCAATACAGAAGAAATACTATTGGTAGAAATATTGCAAAGTCTAAAGAGTTAAATAACATTCTTAATTTTCATATTTTTAACAAATATATAATTACTAAACAATTTTCCACTACAGTATTAATACACATAACAAAATTTGACTTTAATGAATGAAAGCAGTCTCTTGATTAAAAACATAATTAAATATTTAAAAGATGTTTATGATGGAGAAAAGATTGAACGTTTAAGTCAAAGTTTTTTTATCTCCAATAAAGAACTTGATAAAATCCTAGGTGAGTACTTTGTTTTCTTTAAAAATGAAAATGAATTATTAAATGATGTTCGTTATAATTATAATCTAATTAAGGATTTGTCATTTCCTTATCAAGAGGGAGATTTTTTTTATGTCAAAGATTTATCTATAGATAATAATGTTTACTATTCAAAAGAGCAACACAACAGCTATTCATATTGTATTCACTCTCATTTAATTAAGGTTTTTGAAAAAAAATTGGGATTCAAAAAAGCCCTACATCTCTGTAAGGCTTTTTGCTCCCCCTCTAGGGCTCGAACCTAGGACCCTCTGATTAACAGTCAGATGCTCTAACCAGCTGAGCTAAGGAGGAGTTTAATATTTTTTAAAACGTCAGCAAAAATAACAGAAAGCATTAAATAATAAAATATATTTGCCATAAAAAATATTATGAGCATTTTAGTTGTAGGTACAGTAGCGTTTGACGCCATTGAAACACCATATGGAAAAACTGAAAAAATAGTTGGTGGCGCCGCCACATACATTTGTATTGCCGCATCGTTTTTTTCTAAGAAAATTAATTTAGTATCTGTAGTTGGGGACGACTTCCCTAGCAAAACGATCCGCCTTTTAAACAATAAAAGCGTTGACACAGAGGGGCTTCAAATCAAAGAAGGAAGAAAAACCTTTTTTTGGTCAGGAAAGTATCACAACAACATGAATAGCAGAGATACTCTTGAAACACAATTAAATGTTTTAGAAGATTTTGAACCTAAAGTACCCAAAAAACACACAACATCAGAATATCTAATGTTGGGAAATTTAATGCCAAGTGTTCAAAAAAAAGTTTTAGCACAAATGAAAAAAAGACCGAAGCTAATAGTTTTGGACACAATGAATTTCTGGATGGATCACTATCTAGAGGATTTGTTAGAAGCGATAAAAGAGGTTGATGTATTAACCATTAACGATGAAGAAGCGCGACAACTATCACAAGAATACTCCTTAATTAAAGCTGCTAAAAAAATCTTAAAAATGGGCCCAACGTATTTAATTATAAAAAAAGGAGAACATGGAGCTCTTTTATTTAATCAAGAAGAGGTGTTTTTTGCGCCAGCACTACCATTAGAAGAAGTTTGTGATCCAACAGGAGCTGGAGATTCGTTTGCGGGGGGATTTATAGGATATTTAGAAAAGACACAAGACATATCTTTTGAAAACATGAAAAGAGCGGTTATTTATGGATCTGTTTTAGCATCTTTTTGTGTTGAGAAGTTTGGAATAGAGAAAATAGAAAAATTAACAGAAAAAGAAATAGATTGTAGATTGAAAAACTTTGTTAAACTAACAAGTTATAATATTTAAAATAGACTATTATCTTTTTCTTGGTTTTCATACCAGACATCTTTTTTTAAATTGTTTTTTTCCGCCGCATTTACAGCCAAATAATCACAACGCTCATTTTCTTTGTTGTTGGCATGCCCCTTTATCCAAACGAAAGAAATAGAATGTTTTCTATAAACGTTTAAGAAGCGCAACCATAAATCAGGATTTTTCTTTTTTTTGAAATTATTTTTTTCCCAAGAAAAAACCCATTTTTTTTCAACCGAATCAACTACGTATTTAGAGTCGGAATAAACTCTAATCTCCGAACTAGTTTTTTTAACAGCCTCTAAACCAATAATAACGGCCAGCAGCTCCATTCTATTATTTGTAGTTAACACAAAACCTTCAGACAATTCTTTTCTNTGTTTTCCGCTTAATAATACAACACCATAACCNCCCTTACCAGGATTGCCCTTCGCCGCACCATCAGTATANATTATAATTGACATGAAGAAATATATTTTTTAATGGTTATAGGAAAATATTCATGNTCCATTTNTAAAACACGTTTTGCTAAAGNANCTACGCTTTCTTTTGGNTCGACAGAGCAGCTTTTTTGAAAAAGAATTTNACCNCGATCATATTCTTCATCTACTAANTGGATAGTTATNCCAGTTATANTTTCTTTGTTTTTTAATACTGCTTCATGAACAAAACGACCATACATNCCCTTTCCACCNTATAAAGGNAGAAGCGAGGGGTGAATNTTTATAATTTTATTTTTATACANAGCAACNAAATCGANGGGGATTTTTAGTAAAAAACCAGCCAANACAACAAAATCTATTTTATAATCTANCAAAACANTTCTTATNCNAGAGAAGGNNTTTAATTCNNTTTTTGTAAAAACAAAAACAGGAAGATGGGNTTTCTTAGCCCAATCNACAACTGGTGATTTTTTTGAGTTGCTNGCAATTAATTCGANAGAAATCTCTTTTGAGTTTTCAAAAAAGGAATAGATATTTTTTNCATTAGAACCATTNCCAGAAGCAAAAACAGCAATTTTTTTCACAAATAAAATTTTATCAAAAATAAAATAAACATACGAATGTTAATACTGTAAGAGATAAAGTTTGCAATTTTTTGAATTAATACTTTTATTTGCATAATAATAACTTAAAAAACAAAACTATGGCAGATGTATCAGAAAAAGTAAAAGCAATCATTGTAGACAAATTGGGAGTAAGCGAGTCAGAAGTAACTAATGAGGCAAGCTTTACAAACGACTTAGGTGCAGANTCATTGGATACAGTAGAGTTAATTATGGAATTTGAAAAAGAATTTGATATTCAAATACCAGATGACAAAGCAGAAGCTATCGCAACTGTTGGCGATGCCATTGCTTTTATTGAAGAGGTTTAAATATAATGAACACCAGGAGGGTAGTTGTAACGGGAATAGGAGCATTAACACCACTAGGAAACAGCCTACAAGAATACTGGAAAGGACTAAAAGAAGGAATTAGTGGTGCTGGGCCAATAACCTATTTTAATACAGAAAACTTCAAAACAAAGTTTGCTTGTGAGGTAAAATCATTTGATCCTAACAATTTTCTTGACCGAAAGGAAGCGAGAAAATTAGATAGGTTTGCACAATATGCCCTTGTAGTTTCAGACGAGGCAATAAAAAACTCTGGAATAAACATAGAAGAAATAGACTCTGATAGGGCGGGAGTAATATGGGGTTCTGGGATAGGAGGAATGAACACTTTTTTTCAAGAATCGGTGAATTTTGGCACAGGAAATGGTGTGCCCCGCTTTAATCCCTTTTTTATACCAAAATTGATTTCAGATATACCAGCAGGACACCTGTCAATTAAATATAACTTTAGGGGACCAAATTTCACTACAGTTTCTGCCTGCGCTTCATCAACCAACGCGTTGATAGACGCATACAACTATATTAAATTTAATAAAGCTGACATTTTTATTGCCGGAGGATCAGAAGCCTGTGTTTATGAACCTGGAATAGCAGGATTTAATGCTATGATGGCGTTATCTACTAAAAACGAGGATCCAAAAACAGCATCAAGACCTTTTGACAAGGAAAGAGACGGCTTTGTTATGGGAGAAGGAGCTGGAGCTCTTATTTTAGAAGAGTATGAGCATGCAAAAAATAGAGGAGCCTGTATTTATGCTGAAATAGTTGGCTCAGGATTAACAGCAGACGCTCACCACATAACAGCACCACACCCTGAAGGACTGGGAGCATACAACGTTATGAAACTTGCCGTTGAAGAAGCGGGTATTAATTTAGACAAAGTAGACTACATAAATGTTCACGGAACATCGACACCTTTGGGAGATATAGCAGAAATCAAGGCAATAAAACGCCTGTTTGGTCAACATGCCTATAATTTAAATATAAGCTCAACAAAGTCTATGACAGGACACCTGCTAGGTGCGGCGGGAGTTATAGAATCAATCGCATGCATTATGTCTACAATAAAAGACGTGGTTCCACCGACAATAAATCACCAAACGAAAGATCCTGAAATAGACGAAAAATTAAATTTAACACTAAATAAGGCTCAAGAAAGAACNGTTAACTACGCCTTAAGCAATACATTTGGCTTTGGGGGTCATAATGCCTCAATTTTATTTAAAAAATATCTCAAATAACATTAATAGAGATCATAAAGCAACATTTGTTTAGGAAAAAAACGATTTTTTTTTCAAAACAAATAAGCATTAGAGTTTTAAATAAAAAAATTTATAATCAAGCATACACCCACAAATCATATGATCAAACATTAAATAANGAGCGTTTAGAGTTTTTGGGAGATTCTTTATTGAATTTAGTNGTTTCAGAGGAATTGTTTTTGGAGAAGAAACTAAAAAAAGAAGGAGATTTGTCAAAAAAAAGAGCGTTTATTGTTAGTCGTAAAAACCTTAACGAAATAGCAGAAAAAATAATTTTAAAATCNAAAATCAAAAGCAATCTTAAATCAATACCAACAAATATTTATGGTAATATTTTAGAGGCGTTAATAGGAGCAATCTATATAGACCAAGGTNTAGATACAACAAAAAAATTTATAAAAAAANATATAATAAAAGNATCTAACTATATAGAAANNGAACCCAAAAATTATAAGGGAGAACTTATGATAANAGCACAACAAAAAGGAGAGAAAGTACAATATAAGCTTTTAGAAGAAAAAGGCCCAGATCACCAAAAAGAATATATCGTAGCTGTTTTTTTAGCAAACAAATTATTAGCCCAAGATAAAGGAACAACAATAAAGGAAGCGGAGCAAAAAGCAGCAAAAAAAGCATTAAAAAGTGTATTTTAGCAAATATGAAAACACACTATGTTCTTGAATCAACAAATGAAATAGACTTCAGTGTGTTGGCAATAAACAGCCACATAAAAGCATATAGACTGTGCTGGAATCTTAACAAAACACTAAATATTGATCTTGAAAAAAATGAAGATCAAAAAATTACAAATAGATTGTTTTTTTCAAGATACACACACATAACAAAAGATGGTTTTGAATACAACGTGCTGGTTAACAGATCCAAAGAAGGATATTTAGTGCCAGAATATAAAAGTGTAAATTATTTTTTAATTTTAAACACTCAAAAAAAAATCAAGAAGNTTATAGAAAAAGTNAAAANCATAAAAGAAGTATTAATGGNTTTTGAATTAGANNTNTTANAAAACCNNCATTTAGATAGATTTATTTTTAATGACAAGAAAAACTAAAATAATAGCAACAATAGGACCGGCCACATTTTCAAAAGAAATNATAAAAAGGCTANTTTTAAGAGGGGTAAATGTATGTAGAATAAACTTCTCACANATAGACNATGCTAAAGCGAAAGAAGTTATAAACTCTATTAAAGAGGTNNATCAAGAGCTGCATGTNCATACCGCGATACTTGCTGANCTCCAAGGGCCAAAAATCAGAATAGGAGAATTAGAAAAACCCATGAGGTTAACCAAAGGGATGCAAATAACCCTATGTACAAGAAAAAGAAAAGGAAAAATATACGTTAACTACTCAAAGTTTGCAAAAGAAGTTTGTGTTAACGACAAGNTNCTTATAGACGATGGTAAATTAANATTAATAGCTACACATACCAACCATAAAGATACAGTTAGATTAAAAGTTGTTTTTGGCGGCATGNTATATTCAAACAAAGGAATAAATCTACCNAACACAAAAATANCTATGCCATGTTTAACATATAAAGATAAACAAGATTTAAAATTTGTTTTAAATGAAAAAATAGAGTGGATTGGCCTTTCTTTTGTTAGATCCGCAGAAGATGTAAAAAAGCTTAAAAGAATTATAAAACTAAAAAAATCACACCACAAGGTAATAGCAAAGATTGAAAAGCCACAAGCGATTAAAGATATAGANGCGATAATACAAGAAACAGATGCCATTATGGTGGCAAGAGGTGATTTAGGNGTTGAGGTGTTGCCCCAAAAAGTACCAGTGTATCAAAAAATGATAGTTGAAAAATGTATGAAACACTCTAAGCCGGTGGTTATAGCCACACAAATGCTAGAAAGTATGACAAAAAACCCAACAGCAACTAGGGCCGAAGTGAATGATGTTGCCAATTCAGTTATAGACGGGGCAGATGCGGTTATGCTAAGTGGAGAAACATCTGTTGGAAAACACCCTCTAAAATCAGTTGATACAATGAGAAAAATCATTAGAGATATTGAAAGAAGCGAGCATAGTATTTCTAAAAATAGAGANACANCACAGTTTAAACTAAACAATAGGNTTGTTTCAGACNCCGTATGCTCAAACGCTTGTATAGTTGCAGAACAAACCAAAGCAAAAGCAATTATAACAATAACATACTCAGGTTATAACACAATTAAAACATCCAGCTATAGACCAACAGCGTTTATATATGCGTTTACTAATAACCACACAATTTTAAACACNNTAAGTTTGGTTTGGGGGGTACAGGGTTTTTATTATGANAAGGGNCCCACAACTGACCAAACAATAGAAGACACAAAACAAATTCTAAAAAAAGGTAAGTTTATAAAAAAAGGAGANCATGTTGTTAATCTAGCAAGTATGCCGGCGCATGAAAAAGGAATGACAAACATGATGAAAATAAGTAAAGTAAAATGATAAATAAAAAATTATTAGCGGAGATATGCGAAGANGCNGGGGCTCCGGGTCACGAACAAAAAATTAGAGAAATAGTATTAAGAGAGGTTAAGCCNCTCGTAGATGAGNTNCGAATAGACAACATGGGAAATGTGTTGGCCATTAAAAAAGGTAAAACACAAAAAAAAGTAATGATAGCTGCNCATATGGATGAAATAGGGTTTATAGTAACACATATTGACGACAAAGGGTTTATATATTTTCATACTTTAGGAGGATTCGACCCTAAAACNCTAACCGCCCAAAGAGTTATTATTCATGGCAAGAAANATGTGGTGGGCGTAATGGGCAGCAAACCTATTCACCTAATGAATNCNGCAGATAGNGCAAAGGTGCCAACAATTAAAGATTATTTTATTGATACCGGTAGAAGTAAAAAAGAGCTAGATAAATTAATTAGCGTGGGGGATACAATTACAAGAGAAAGAAAAATGATTGAGATGGGCGATTGCTTGAACTGTAAATCACTAGATAACAGAGTTTCAGTATTTATTTTAATTGAAATGTTTAGAGAGATGAAAGAAACCCCTCCGCATGATGTNTATGGGGTGTTTACTGTACAAGAAGAAATAGGAATTCGAGGAGCAAACGTCTCTTCTATGGATATCAATCCTGATTTTGGATTTGGATTAGATACTACNATTGCTTGGGACACACCAGGAAGCACAAAGCAAGAACAAGTCTCTGCTCTAGGAGAGGGCGCGTGCATTAAAGTGATGGATTCATCTACGGTTTGCGATTATCGAATGGTTAAGTATATGAAGGAAATAGCCAAAAAGAAAAAAATCAAAACCCAATTAGAAATATTACCGGCGGGAGGAACAGATACAGCAGGAATACAAAGAATGAATCCAGGAGGAAGTATTGCTGGAGCGGTTTCAATCCCAACACGACATATTCACCAAGTAATAGAAATGGTAAACAAAAAAGATGTAAGAGCAGCAATTGATTTATTAAAAGCATGCGTAGAGAATTTAGATACATATAACTGGAATTTTAAATAAGAATTATGAAAAAACTATTATTTGTATTAGCCTTTACTTTTATAGTACAGCAAGTGTTTTCCCAACTATACATCGTTTCTGTTTTAAGCATCCACTCTGACCCTACAAACACCTGCACATATAGTGGATACGACTTAGCAATATACGTAGTCGACCCAACAGGAGCAGAAACAGTAACCTGTATAGACGACGACGTAGATGACTACGGTCTTAAAACATTAGCTCAAGTATTAAACAATATAATAGCTCAAGGATATAAAATCACGAACATTCAAACCGGAGCTATAGAAGGAGAAGGAGCGTTAACATTTTTACAAACCAAAAATATGGACCCAGCTTTTGGAGTTGATCCATCAGAGGAACTACTTCCAGGAACCACTTTTTTTCTTTCAGTTCCCTGAACTTCAAGTGGTCTAGAAGAAGTTGCTACGACCTTAAAGAGTTTAAGCATAACCCCTAATCCTGCAAATACCTTTGTAGATATTTCTTTAGACTATTCTTTAAAAGGAAAAAGTGAGGTGGTGTTTATAAGCGAAGCAGGTTACATCTATCACAAAAAAAGTTTAGGCGGTATATCTAAAAACGAAAAATACAATATAGATATCTCTAAAATTCCCGCAGGTAAATACCTTGTAACAATCGTTAACGGTAAAACCTACACCACCCCACAGAAGCTAATTGTTTTTTAAGAAAGTTTTATAAAG